>NZ_JBEUTW010000082.1:0-7909 GCF_040492675.1 Bacillus sp. AP50 | reverse complement strand
GTATTAGGGAGGGGGCATTTGGCTTAGAGGAATCTTCATGTGAAAAGACCTGAAACAGCCTTCCCTATAGCAATAATAAAGATGTCTAATTTCTAATATAGAAAATAACAGCGTTGCTACATTCAATATGTAGCAACGCTATTTAAATTTTTTAAACAGGGTTAAATTTTTCAAGAAATTTACCTATAAAAAATGATATCCAATTAAATTCATAAGTTTATCCTCTATGTATTTTGTAACTACATTTCATCTTGCTGTAAAGAAACAAAAAAACACTTTTTTATTCAATAATTCCAATTTCTAGAGCCCTTTGAACAGCTTCTTCTTTGTTACGGACTCCTAGCTTTGTATAAGCTGTGGAAGCATAATTTCTGACCGTACCATTCGATAAATATAACCTTGATGCTATGGTAGTGTATCGAAGTCCCTTTGCTACTAGCTGCAATATTTCTATCTCCCTAGCTGTTAGCTCATAAGCGGCTGCTTTTGATTGTGGTGTCTCTTTTTGCTCATCGAACTTCTCAAATATTTTGTGAGACATTCCCTGATCAATCAGTGTTCCACCTTTGTGAATAAGTCGGATCGTATTAGCTAGCTCCAACGTTTCAATAGATTTAAGTAAAAAGCCATCCGCACCGTTGCGAAGTGATTCCAACGCCTGTTCGGTATCCTGAAACGTTGTGAAAATTAATACGCGGATATGTGGCCATTGTTGTTTGATTTTTTTTGTTGCTTCGACTCCATCCATGTGCTGCATATCTAAATCCATAAGTATAACATGGGGTTGAAGGCGCCCACACAAATCGATGGCTTCATTGCCATCTTCAGCTAAACCGACTACATTTAAATCTTCATATCTATCGAGTAGTGTCCTCAAACTTTCCCGGACAAATGGCTGATCGTCTACAATTAACAAACGAATAAGTCCATCTTTTATTTCAGTTTGTCGCGGTATGGTACAAGTAACAAGCATTCCTTCCTCTGGCTTTGTATATACAGACAATTGACCTTGCAAGTTCATTGCTCGTTCTTTCATCGCATTCATACCGAAGCCTTCCTGCCATTCTACATTTCCTTTTCCATTATCTTGAACTTCTAATCTCGTATATTGTTGTTCAAACTGCAATGAAACTATAATTTCAGTTCCCTGACCATGGCGTACTGCATTCGTAAGGGACTCTTGTAAGCAACGAATGAACGCTATCTTTGCTTGCCGAGACAATTCATATTCCTCTCCGTATGCTCGAAAACTTACATTAACCTGAGCGTGCTCCTGAAATTCGGCTCCAAGATTTTGTAGAGATTGAATCAAGGAAGGAGATTGACATGGAGAATCCATTTGATGTAGGTAACCTCTCACGTCCTCGATGCTTTTACGTCCCATTTCAAGCAGAGAATCTAGCCTCTGTATACCCATTTCAGTAGCAAGTTCGGTACGCAACGTTTCCATCCCCATAATAATAGAAGTATAAGCGTGACCAACTGTATCATGAAGCTCATTCGACAGTCTGTTCCGTTCTTCTGCCAGTGTAATGCGTTCAATTTGAGACATATATTGCTCAAGTACCGCGTTTTGTTTACGAATCGCTTCATTTTGCTTATGATTGACGATTAGTAAATGGAAAGCGAATCCCATTACATAAGCAAGTCCATAGTAGGTAACCAAAATCCAATAGCTATTACTTGGTGCAACCGCATGGAGAATTCCAGTTGTTATAAAAACTGTTGTTGGAGCTGTCCAATAATAGGACAAATGCTTACTATTCGCAGCAATCAGAAAAACCGATATAAGAAATGCCTTGTTAGCTTCAGGAAATAAAGAGGTTAAATATATACATAGTCCACCATATAGCAGTATTTCTGTGAACAAGTAATATTTGTAATTGAACAGTAAGGCTACCCATGGAATCGAGAAGGCAACAATCTCCCAAAAAATAACAATCCAAAATGAAAATGTTAAAAAATCCTGAAAATCTAATGTGATTACGACGATAGAGACACTAATAAGTATACGGACTCCTAACATAATCCAATCGTACCAAAACCAAGACTTAACCATATCTAACAAGTTATTCCCCCCTAAGTAGCCTACCATTTTACTTCCTATATTATGAATTAATCCTTCATACATTGTTATACTTTTTAATTTTACACTACAATTTTCTCACAGAAGGCAAACTTCTATCGATTTAGTTGCCGAATCATGCTACGGGTATAGCCCCCAATTTTCTTTGTCAAACGTTCTACTATTCTAATACTTATGGCGGTAAATACTATACCCATAAACATTACAAAGAGTGACTTGGCAAAAGTATCTATCTGTATGAAAATAATATTCATTTCAATGTAGCGATACAGTAGTGGTGCCAACAGGAACATAAGTGGCATTACATAAAAAATGGTTGCACAAATGATACTAAAAATGCCAATCACAAATTTCTGCATTAACCAAAAGACAGCAGACCAAGTACGACAATCTGTAAGCACTAATTTCACCTGAGCCCAGTTTGATGTATCCATTTTTATACTTCTATCATAAGTGTCGGTCGAAATATCTGTATAAATTTTCGTCTGTATGCGCTCGAATTGGATAAAAGGTGTCGTAGTCTGTAGTACGCGTATAACTAGTGGAATCCCAATTACCGTAAATGAAAGGGTGAAACTGAATAGCAGAGCTATTAGATAAAAACAAAAATAAAACAACCCTGTAACGAAAGTTAGTAATAAAAAATAACCATTCTGGATGAATCTTGATTTCATAAAGTTCTCGCTCCTATCTATGTAATAACCGAATTGTACTGCTTTTTTTGTCATTCTCACTAGTGTAAAAGTGTCATATGACATTTTTAAATGATGATAAAAAGGGGAGAGTAACCTACTTCTGGTTAAAAAAGATGCTTATATGAATCACCATAAAACAATCCCGTTCTTGCATCTGCAAGAACGGGATTGTTTTGTACTTTTATTTAATATGAGATGGACTTGTTTTTCGAATATGAAAAATAATATCAAATTGCTCAAGCAATGACGTATCAAAGTATGCCAATTGGTTCGGTAAGAGTCGTGCCCCTATACTTAGTAATGGTCTTTTTGTTTTAACCCATTTTTCTGCCGGTCCTTTAAGGTGACGGTTATCCAATAAAAACATTTTATATGGTACTTTTCCAAGGGTATAATTGAAACTATTTACATTTTGTGGAATCGGATCTGTTATAATCTTATCTCCGGTGTCGTTGTATAAGGTGAAATTCCCCTCCGTAGTTGTACTGCCAATTGTGACATAATTATTGTCTAAACGTTCCTTCAAATTATGCCCGGCAACATAAGGGTATAATTCCTCATCGAAAATTCCTTTAGCTATATGAACATTGTGTCCCCATACCATCGTTTTACCACCCAATGTCTCTTGTGCCCACATTACATGATCGGCCAAGTATTGCTCATGTAGCTTTAACATACTTGGATAGTCGTTAGGAATTAGCATTGTTGTATATTTCTCTATTGCACTTGCCGTTGCTTTGGCCCAGATGTATTCGGGTGAAGCTATTTCTGTGTTGGTTTGCCCATTCTCATCTTTTAGTAATTGGGCTACTCTCTCAGCGTTTGCTTTGAACTTTTCCTTTATTTCAGGAGCAAGGTCCATATATTCCTGTAAACCTCCATTAAAAGCCGATAATTCTTTATAATTTTCTTCTACTTCTGCCAGCAAATCTGGTCGATGCAGCCTTACATAATCAATTACTTTATTAAAGCAGCCTTGGTCCAACTCCTTTAAGTCGAGCCCAATAAATTGGATCTTTTTTTTATTGGATGGATCAGCATTATAATCTTTCATCCACTCAATCATGGCTATAATTTCATCAGTAGGATATAACAAGTTTAAAAATTCTCTAGGGTTTCCTTTTCCTGTTTGGATATATTCATTTAGTTTTAAGCCGTTACCCCAATCTTCTTCTATTGTGAAATTTGTAAAACCCATCTCAGTAACCAAATATTTCACAAGCCGAAACTTCATAGTGAAAATTTCAGAGCTTCCATGAGTAGTCTCTCCTAATCCTACATATTGTGCGCTCCCAATCATTTTCTTAAGTGGTTTTAAATCCTCAAATGATTTTGACGGCTCTATCGTTTTTAATGGGTAAGCCTGTGATTGTATTGATTTAACTATATTTTTTTGTATTGATTGATCTGAATTTTCGACTGCTACTGTTTGAGCCTTTCCTACTTCTACACATCCTGTGACTAATAAAGCTGTACTAACCATTGCAATTATTCTTTTCTTATTCATTTTTTTCACCTCAATTGAATTATTTGTAAAAGCAAGATTGATTCATTGTACTTGCACGAATCAATTGCCTTAATTCAATTGTTATCTATCCCATATCATATTTTCTAGTTACATATTGTCATAAGGTTAATTGACACAGGTCATAGACTAATCATTACACTTTTGTACTATCCGCTATGACAACTTATAAATAATAATTACATTGATGAGTCGTAAGTAAGACTAGATTATAAATTGGGGAGGGATTTTAAAGATGAATGAATTTGTATACAAAAATATTTTTATTCTAAGTTGTGTCTGTGGAAATGACAAGAAGTATATTCGATAAACAAGTGAATTATAGGGGAAGGGCGGATTAAAATGATATTACACGCAAAATCGTTCCACAATAAAGATAAAATCCAACGTGCTAAAATAGGACTTCAACTTTTTCTGAGTATCTTAATCATTACTTCAATTATCCTAAATGTAGTAGTAATAATTACGAAAAGTATGCCACTTATTGTGGTATATATGTTTACCCCAGCATTATCTTCTATTTTGACTCGCATAATACTGAAAGAAGGGTTTAAAGATGTATCTTTTAGTCTCGGTAACTTAAAGATATGGAAAGGGATTGGTTTTGCTCTGCTAATCCCTATGATTATTTGTGGAATTACTTATTCTATCGCCTGGTCGAGCGGAATTGCGGGGTTTCAGTATCCCGAAGTTGGTATGTTTATTTTAGAACCGATCTACAATATGCTTGGGCTTCAGTATGTAACGGCACCATTCAGCTTCATTTATCTAGTAGTATTGAGCGGCATTTTCGGAAGTTTGCTTGGCTTAATCCCAGCTTTGGGAGAAGAAATGGGTTGGCGAGGTTATATGCTCACAAGGCTAGTCGATGCAGAGTTTTCACGGCCCATCCTTATTAGTGGATTGATTTGGGCAACGTGGCATGTTCCAATAGTTATTGCTGGTCTATATGTAGCGGGACCATCTGTCGTTCTTTCAGTACTTGGTATCTATCTTTGTATTGTACCATTCGGTTATATTATAGCTTATTTACGACTTATCACAGGTAGCATTTGGCCTTCGGTTATCATCCATGCTACTTGGAATGCCATTATTCAAGGACCTTTCACACGTGCAAGTACAGGGTATCAAACTGAGATTTGGATTGGAGAATCTGGCTTGATAACCGCTAGTATTATCTTGATTACTGCAATAATTACGTCTCGAATCGTAAATTTTACTAAATAGCATACGGATGTGTTTTAAATTCAATTAGTGAAATATGACGAGGCGAAATAAGATGCTCCTAAAAATATTAGAAAAAATCTAGTTGAACAGACTCTTACTTCATCTTAGGCTGCTGGATATGTGGGGGACATCAAGCTAAGAAAATAAACTTGGTTGCCATAAAAAACATAATGTTTTCATTTAAAGGCTATGAGATGAAATTTCATCATCTTCATCAAGTTTGACCTTCAGGAAATAAAAACTTAAACGATTATACAAATACTCTAACTGAAAAAACGATAGTCCTTCTACATTTTAGATAGAAGGACTATCGTTTATTTTTTTGACAAAATTAGGAGGTGATGTTCATAAAATGGATAATATAATTCGTATTTGCGTAAAGAGAAAAAGTTTTCCAAAGAAGATGTAGTTAATTTCCTTGGTATAACGGTTGATTGAAATTTCATTTTATAACTTGTAAAGGGCTGTGCAATGCATCGTACTATTGAAAAATCTAAATTTAATCATTAAATTGCGATAAAATGTGGTCGGAAATAATGAAATTTTAGGAAAAATAAGGTACACTAGTTTATGATTTTAGTTGAAAATCGTTTGACGTTAATGCATACGGGGGAAAGATTGATGAACAACAATACAACAAATGAATCAGTTGAAGAAATTGATCAAAAACGAGTAAGATCAAAAAAACGTTATACAAATTGGAAGTTTATTGCAGCGGGTATTGGTGTAATTGCACTTCTTATTGGGGGAATGAGTTATTATCAGGCAACTCACTTCAATTCGAATGTTACAATTAATGACACAAAAGTTGGTGGTCTGAGCGCTGATCAGGCAATACAGAAATTAAAGACATCTGGACTAGCAAACAAAGTCTATGTTGATCAACAACAAATTTTAGATGAAAAAGATACAAAAACAGAACTTACGGAAAAAGATTTGCCTCAAGTTAAGAAACTATTAAAAAACCAGTGGACATTTTTCCCTTCCTCAAAGGGAGAAAATTATTCATTGCTACCAGAGAAGGCAGATCAGTATCGTAGTGAAACGATGAAAAAACTTGTAGAAGAAAAGCTCATCTCTATGAATGAGAAATTAAAAGCGCCTCAAGATGCTATGGCGAAGCTAGAACAAGGGAAAATTGTTATTTCGAAAAGTGTTGAAGGAAAACAGTATGATGTTACTAGTCTACTGAAAGATTATGATAAGCAAAAATATAAAAGCGAAATTCATCTGAAGTCTGCATACATAAAACCTATTAAAGAAGACGATCCGATTGTCAAAAAAGAGGAGAAAGCACTACAGAATCTTCTTGGGCAGTCTGTTGAGTATAAAGTGCAGGATGAAGTTTATCCTTTAAAAGCGAAAGATTTAATTCAAAATGCCTCTATGTCAAAGGATATGAAAGTTACAATTGATGCGAGTGACATTAAGAAGAAAATTACTGAAATTAATAATGCCAAATCAACATTAAATAAAGATTTCTCATTTAAAACTCATTCCGGTTCAGTCATATCAGTAAAAGGAGAAGGATACGGCTGGGCACTAGATGTTGAAAAAGAAACTAAACAAGTTCAACAAGCCTTTGAGAAAGGCGAAAAATCGCTTTCTGCTTCTAATATTCACGGGAATGGTTGGGAGAAGGAAGGTATCGGTTATAAAACAACATCGAATAATGGCATCGGAGACACGTATGCAGAAGTTTCAATTGCAGAGCAACAAATTTGGATTTACAAAGATGGAAAATTAGTTGTTACAACAAATGTAGTAACTGGTAAACATAGTACTGGTGAAGATACATCACCAGGTGTGTGGTACGTCCTATATAAACGAACACCATATACGCTAAGAGGTAACGCAGTAGGAAAAGCTGATTATGCGGTTAAAGTGGATTACTGGGTTCCATTCACAAATAGTGGTCAAGGATTCCACGATGCCGGCTGGCGCAAAGACTGGGGAAATAATGCTTATTTAACAGGAGGATCAGGTGGGTGTGTGAACCTTCTTCCTAATGTTGCAAAAACTGTATATGATAGTTTGAACACGTATGATCCAGTTATTGTGTATTAAAAAATAGCTACGTATCAAGAAATAAACAAAGCAGGAAATCTTACCTGATGGTATATGAAAAAACACCTCTTGCATTCGCATACTAAGTGTGCAAATGCAATGGAGGTGTTTTTGTTTGAATACAAGAGCGTATTGCTTATAAGAAACAAAGTAGAAAGAAATAATAAGTATTCAAATAGTCAATAAAATTGACAATGAATATCATTTTCACTTAATATAGATTCATTGCATTTAATTAGACATGAATTTTTTGTTAATATAATAGATTTCTATTAAGTTGTCACATTTAAGAACTATCATTAACTCTTT
>NZ_JBEUTW010000081.1:0-11148 GCF_040492675.1 Bacillus sp. AP50 | reverse complement strand
CTCATAATCTATGTAATTCTTTTCGGATTGGGAATTTTGTTAG
This sequence comes from Bacillus sp. AP50, assembly GCF_040492675.1. NCBI lineage: Bacteria > Bacillati > Bacillota > Bacilli > Caryophanales > Bacillaceae > Bacillus > Bacillus sp. AP50. The sequence continues at coordinate 11,105 of NZ_JBEUTW010000081.1, read as the reverse complement.
TTGCAAAGACAAAACTGTTTAGTAAATAAAAAATTAATACATTTCTATTTCCTCCTGTATACCGTACTCAAATTAAATTAATATACCTATCATTCTTGATAACTAAAAAAGGCTTATTCCTTATCTATTTTTTGATAAAAAGTAAGCCTTTTTTCCATTATTAAATTCTAAATTTATTTACCAAATAGACGACTCCAAAGTGATTTTTTCTGTTCTGAAGCTGCTATTAGACGCTTGCTATCTTGTATTTCTCTTAATACTTGCATTAATTGAATATCTCTTTGTTCTTCTCTTATTACTCGCTGGGCATCAGTTTCCTGTAAAAGTTTACTCTGTTGATCCAATCTTTGAATTAACTCTAAATTAAGTTGTTCTATAGGAAGGATTATGGTAATTAATCAAGTCGCTTGTTTAACAACAGCAACCCTTTTTACGTATGTAAACTTTGGTTAGTTTACGTTGTCATCCGTTTTCGAATCTCATGTCATCAACGCTTACGATAAGATAACTACATGTAGAAGGGGAAAAATTTCGTTTAGGGGATACTTTAAAATCTTAGCTTGAGGGCATGGGGTACCGCCAGCATCTCGGAATTATCTTAACTAGTCATTACGTATGACTTTACAGTATTCATTGTAAAGTCATACGTTTTTTTATTTCTTTAAAGATTATTTAACCATACTAATTTTTTATAGTATGTATAGTAAATAAAGAAGGAGGAATATTAGGAGGTTAAAAGCCTTCTATATTCAATAAAATAATAGATTTCAAAAGGAGTGATTGTATGAGAGTAATTACCCTTCTCACAAAAGGAGGAAAGGTTCGCTATATGTTACTTGATCATAACAATGAGCCTGTTCAACCAGTATTACAATATTTAAAGTTTAAGGATAATAGTGGGTCTTCTCGTAATACCTTACGGTCTTTCTCATTTCATTTAAAATTATTCTTTGAATTCTTACACCAAATTGAAAAGGACTACAGGAGGATCGGCATAGATGACATGGCTGATTTCATGAGGTGGTTACAAAACCCACATCATGACGTAAAGGTCTCCCCTATTTTTCCTAACGAACCAATTAGAAAAGCTCAAACAGTAAATATCATCATTAATACTGTTCTTGGATTTTACGACTATCTGATGAGACATGAAGACTATAGTATCCAGTTAAGTGAACGTCTAAAGAAACAAGTCTTAGGATCCCGAAAGGGATTCAAAAGTTTTCTACACCATATAAACCGAAATAAATCTTTTAGCTCTCATATCCTTAAGCTAAAAGTATCTAAGCAGCAGCCTAAAGTACTATCAAAATATCAGGTTTCCGCTATCCTGAATGCTTGTACTAATATACGTGATTTATTTCTAATTCAACTTCTTTGGGAGAGTTCTATGCGTATTGGGGAAGCTCTTGCCTTGTGGCTTGAAGATTTTGAAATTGATGCAAGAAGAATTCATATACGTGATCGAGGTGAACTATCCAATCTAGCTGAAATTAAAACGGTATGTAGTCCTCGTTGTATTGATGTATCTGAGGACTTAATTAATATGTATCTAGAATATATTGCCCAATTCCATACGGACGAAGTCGATACAAATCATGTATTTATTAAGTTATCTGGAAGAAATAAAGGTAATCCATTTGAATATACAGACGTTGTATCTCTGGTCCAGCGTTTACGTAAAAAAACGAATGTTTATTTCACCCCACATATGTTACGTCACACATCTTTAACAGAACTAAGGAGAGCTGGTTGGGAGGATGAACATTTAATGAAGCGAGCTGGCCATGCTCATATACAAACAACTATGCAGATGTATATCCATCCTTCGGACGAAGATATTAGGAAAGATTGGGAAAAAGTGCAGGAGAATATGAGAATCAGCAAAGGATTCGAGGAGGATTACGAATGAATTTAGCTACTGGATACTTACTACCAGAAAATAAAATCAATCAAATAACCAGCTTACTCTCTGGATATTTTGAAAATGATGTTTGGAATACAGATAATCCAGCTTTTAATAATTTTAGGAAATCAGAATGGGGAAAAACTCATCGTAAGATGAATTTTACAGCATTTTCACCTAAGCTTAAAAATGAAGTTAAGTTTTTCATATTAACTCGTGTCCAAAATGGTGAGCTACAATTGGATTCTGTTATACATAATTACGCTAGATCCTTTAAACAACTTTCTGAATTTCTTGCGGAATTTTATCCGAATATTAACAGTTTTACCGAATTAGATATTAATAAGGCATTATTACAACTCAGATCACATTTAAATGAATTAGGTTTAAGCATACGCATTTACGACAGAAGAAAGCTATCAAATTACGAAAATCTGCTTAATCGTTTGTTTTTATTTTATAGAGACTTCTACGATACAAGAGACGAATTTGAGAAAGATGTATGGGATGTTAGGAATATTCCTGGTGCAAGATTCCCCGATCATGAATCAAGACACAAATTAAATTTTAGTGATATTCCTGCTCCTTTCCGCCCTGTAGCAAAACGGTATTTAAAATTCAGAATTAGTTATTTATCTCACGGCCAATGTAGCCTTGATGTCAGAATAATAAAGGTGTTTTTAAACTTTATATATAATAAATACCCTGCTTGGAATGATTTAAATGCTTTAGCTCGTAAAGATATTGAAGATTACCTTGTATTTCATAATAAAAAGTTTCATGATAAACCATTTTCCAAAAAAAGTTATTTAATCGCTTTAAATGTATTCTTGGAAACAATAGAAAAACTACAATTTGATGAAGCACCAACGGTGCCTGTGAATCTATTATTATTTAAAGAAGATGTCCCTAGAGTAGTTACAAGAACTGAAAATGATATCAAATATATTCCCGAAAATATCCTTCAACAAATTGAAGAAAAATTAGAGCATGTAAAACCATCAAAATATATACCGGTAATCGCCTTACTCCGAGCTACTGGTTGGAGAATTTCAGACATTCTTAATCTGAGATATGATAAATGTTTAGAGCAGACATCCCAAGGGTGGTATCTATGCGGTGATATAAAGAAAACACAAGTTATGAATCACCGTGTACCAATTACAAAAGAAATAGCAGAGATAGTCAAAACTGTTATACAAGTGACTAAGAATCAAAGTAATACTATCAATAATCCTAAAAATTATTTATTTGTACAGTTGGAAGGAGTTCGCAGAGGAAGACCCTTTAGTTACTATGATATTTGTAGGAGTATGAAACGTTTTACTAAAGAACAAAACATAATTGACGATGTAGGTAATCCTTTTTATATAAAAAATCATGCCTTCCGGCATACCAAGGGCGTAGAACTTCTTAATAACGGAATGAACATATTACATGTTCAAAAGTGGATGGCTCATGCTTCTCCTGAGATGACATTACAATATGCAAAAGTCCTTGATACTACAATGCGTAAATCATGGGAAGAAGCTACAAAACAAGGTGTTTTTCGAATTGATCTTGAAAGTAAACGACCAGTTAAAGTTGAACTTACTGATATCGCGAATGAAGACATTATTGAATGGGAATATATACGCCATAATTTAGACGCTGTAAAAATGGAGCTTGGTTATTGTATGAAGCCGATTAAGCAGCCTTGCCCTACTCAAGCAAATCCATGTTTATCCTGTCGTAACTTTTGTACAACACCTGAATTCATACCGAAATTTGAATTGGAAGTCAAAGAAGTTAAGGGTGTAATTGAAAAAGGTGCCTTACTAGGTCGTCAAGTATGGATAGATAAAAATCAAGCTATTCTAGAACGCCTAGAACCTATTTTAGAAACATTAAAAGGCGGAACAATACATCATTTAGCTGGGAAAAAGGGCCGTGAATATATTGGGGAGGAACGTTCTCATGGGAAGTAATCATATTAGAAATACCGAAGGTGTTAAAAAACACGCATTGATGAAAAGTAAAGAGACATCAAAAAAGGTGGATCAAGCAATACAACGTCTTATAAAAACGAAAGCTAAAATTAACTTTAATCAGGTTTCCATGGAATCCGGGGTATCTAAGGCATTTCTCTATAACAATCAAGAAATACGAAACCGAATAGAAGGATTGAGAAAGCAACAAGACGGAGTGAATTCGCCACAAATCATAAAACGTAATATGACAGATGCCAGTAAAGATTCTCTTATCGCAGCTAAAAATAGCCGAATTAAAAAACTTGAAGAAGAAAACAAACGTCTAAAAGATGAATTATTAAAATTACGTGGTATAGTCTATGAAAAATTTTGAAATTAAAATAAGAATTTACTGGAATATCATTTATGGCATTTATATAAATAGTTTCGTTTTTGCTTATTATACTAACGTATGCAAGTTTGTTAAAGAAGGACTATAATAAAAAATACAAACTGTATTCTATTAGATTAGGAGGTTGAGGTTTTGAAACTTAGACAAATGGCTGTTGCTTTTCTTTTAAATGAAAAACAAGAAGTATTGTTTCTTCAAAAGAAACCAAAGGATACATTCCTTGCAGGATTTTTAGTTCCAATAGGAGGACATATTGAGGGCGATGAAATCAATGAACCCCACAAGGCATGTTTAAGAGAAATAGAAGAAGAAACAGGTTTAAAGAGCGATTACATAAATAATTTAACACTTAGATATGTTGTACTTAGGTCAAAAGAAAATCAAGAAATCCGAATACAATATGTGTTCTTTGGTACTGTATCTAAAAATTCTACTTTAATTGAAAGTGATGAAGGTTCTTTAAAGTGGGTGAAAATTGAAGATATTGCCGCCCAAAATGTTTCAGCAACAACAATTGAAATAGCGAAACATTACAATCATTTACGTGAATCAAATGAAAATATATATGTAGGTTCAATGAAATCTCTAAAAGGAAAATCAGCAATTACTTGGGCAATTTTAGAGGATTGGGAAATGCCCATTTTCAATTAATAGGGCGATAACTCAATAATACAGCATAAAAGATTAATCTTTATTTAAAACCAATTTTACTTTAAATACATGTAAACGATGTGAGAACCATTGATACTCCACTAGTTCTCACATCGAAGTTAAGATAATCGGAAAATGCTGGCGGTACCCCATCGCCATCAAGCTAACAAAATAAGTATCAAGTCGAATACACGTATTTATCAAATAAATCCCAACCCTGATTACTTTCAAAATTCAAAACTAAATCAAAAACAGTATGGTTTAACTTAAGCTAACCATACTGTTTTTGAGTGGTGTTTATTTTTTCGAGAACCCGAGTAAATCTATTGAATCATCTGGTGTAAATAATTCCTTCGAATAATTAAGTAATAAAAGAACTGTACTAATATAAAACTTGTGAATATCAGAATGGAGTTTCCTGTAACAGGTAAATCTACCCCTGCTTTGCGCTGTACTAAATATTGTAATGCCATAAAGGCTACACTACTATGAGTAATTGCAACAATAATAGGAATAAAACATAAAATGCTAAGTTGCTGCGTCACAATTCTTTTTAATTCTTTTTGAGTTAATCCTATTTTAGAAAGCATTTCATATTGTTTTTTGTCCCGCTCTAAATCAGTAAATAGACGGAAATATAAAAAGCTTATTGCAAACACAAAGAATACAATCCCCACTAGCACACTGATAGTAGCTAGTATTGCATTAAATCGTTTACTTTCCATCCAATCTAAATATAACGAATGAAAATTGTAAAACACCTTTCCTTTTTGAGTATCAGAATCGATTATTTTCGTAATCTTTTTAGAAATTTCTTCTGTATCAGTCCAATTTTGAATTAAATAACCGTAATTCGTATACCAATCTGCTATATTTTCTTGTAATTGTGATGCCCTTTTTAATTTTTCGTAAACTGAATCAGCAACAACAACGTAAACTCCATTTGTCGGTCTCATTTTATTATTTAACAATAACTTCGAGTTAGAAAGATGAATATGCGTATCTCCTTCTTTCAGTATAGAGGCTTCTTTCTTTAATTCATTCTCAGATTGTTGTTTCATTCTATTTTTAGATGGAAGAATCAAACTATCCTGTTCATTCTTTAAAGTTTCTGTGGGATACCCCAGTATTTTCGCTGTTGCATTAAAATCAGTAAGCTTCATAACCTCAAACCTATTATGTGTTGCAATAATGGTATAAGACGCTAATTTATATGAAAATCCAGTAGCATTTAATTGCTTTTCTATCTCAGAAACATGAGATTTTTCTAAAACATTTCCTTTATAGGATGTATAAGTAAATGCATAAGGACTTTGAGCTAATGCTAATTGTCTACTACCTATAGCAAGACAAACACCAATAGATGTCAAAGTAACTGTTGATAGAATCGCGACTATAAATAGTGTTTTTGCATTATCTGTTATTCGATACGATAATTCTGATATGGTTAACAGATTCGTCTTCTTAAAAAATATGTGCTCACGCTTTTGTAATGTTTTAATCAGATAAAAACTAAGCTGCGTAAATAAAAAGTAGGTTCCTAATACACTAAAGAATACACAAGCTAACAGAGCATAAATATAGTGATTTCCTGTTTTCAACGCAGTATCTAGATAAAATGCTGCAGCATAACCAATACTAATAAACAAAATCGCGAATATAGCTAACCATTTAGATACTTTTGGTTCTGGCTTTGGTTTTTCTTCTGATTTCATCAATTCAATTACCTGAGTTAGTTTAATTATTCTTGTAGTAAAGAACGAAACCAATAAAAATAACAACAAGAATGAAATACTTGTCACAAGGATTGCCTTTGTTGGAAAATAGAATGGCAATCCTCCTTTTAAAACAAATATAGATGCACTTACTAATAAGATTAACTTCCCAAAAATAAGCCCAATTCCAATTCCTACAATAATTGAACTACTCCCAATTAACATGTTTTCAATGAAAATTAACTGTTTTAATTGGAAATTCGTCATGCCATGAAATGTTAAGATACCAAATTCACGTTTTCTCGTCTTCAAGAATGTGCCAACAGAATATAAAATAAAGAAAAAAGAAAAAAATATAATTAAATATTGAGCAATTTTAAATCCTTGTGCACCCAAACCAATCATAGATTCACTTGTTGCTCCAAGCTTTCCACTAAATTGGGGATGAAATGTAAGTAACTCAAACGTGAAAAAAATCATTACAGTAAAAACACTGCTCAGAAAATATCCTAGATATAATCGCTTATTACGAATGACATTATTCCAGGCCAATTGACGAAAACTCATTCTCGGTTCCTCCTAATAGAGACAATTCATCCATAATTTTCTTATAAAAAATTAAGCGATTATCTTCACATCTAATCTCGTTATAAAGCTTTCCGTCTTTAATAAATACTACTCGATCACAGTAACTGGAAACCAATGGATCATGTGTTACTAACACCATAGTTGTTTGGCGCTCCTTATTTAATTTTACTAATAATTGCATTACATCATTTGCAGCTTTTGAATCCAAATTCCCTGTCGGCTCATCTGCAAGAACTAATTGTGGAGAATGGATTAATGCACGAGCAATTGCTGTCCGTTGAGCTTGTCCTCCAGAAATTTCATATAGGCGTTTATGTAAAATCTTTTCTATACCCAATTGTATAGAAATTGATTCTACTCGTTTGTTCATTTCTGACAGATTCACGTTTTCTAATGTAAGTGGAAGAACAATATTTTCTTTCACTGTTAATGTATTCAGAAGGTCAAACGATTGAAAAATAAATCCCAATTCACGACGTCGAAATAATGCTAATTCATCAGCTGGCAATCGATCAGGGGTTTTTTCATTAATTAATACTTCTCCTGAAGTCGGAGTATCAATAGTGGAAATCATATTGAGCAGAGTTGTTTTTCCACTTCCTGATGGCCCCATAATTCCTACAAACTCGCCCTTATTTATTGTTAAATTAATATTTGTAAGTGCTTCATATGATACCTTCCCAGTATAAGTTTTATTTAATTCACGAACCTTTAATGTTTCCATCTAGTAAGTCTCCTTTATATTCTACCTTTTCAAAATAAGTGTAATGCGCATACTTTCTTTTTCATATTGAATAACCTTTCATTTATCTGACAGCGTTGTAATGTTTCTGAAAATAAGGAATATAAAGAATAATATATATCTCCTATGCGATTCTATAGTTGAACAATCAAAATTTTGATACAATTATCCATTGTATGTGTCCAGAAAATTGTACCTTTTGGGAAGGTGTGATTGACTTGATGTTCTGATTGTTTGAAAAAAGGGGTTGCGAAATTAATTGTAGGATACAAAGCGGCGAAATAACATTAAGAATTTTATAGTTGAAATTATCAAAAAAATCAATAAAATCATAGTTTACAATTTTATCCTTTAGTTGGTATCATTTACTTATTAAGGGGGGAGTACATGGCTTTAAACATGTATTTGGGAGAAGTACAAGCTCAAACAGAAAGTATGAATGCTTTTTGTGTAGCCACTATTCAAGGTATGGAACAAGTTATTAATTCAATTGATGATTTTGTGGGCGACACTATTTTGCAAGGGAAAACTTATGATACAGGGAAGACATTCTTTGCACAGACATTTCGTCCTTTAGCTCAAGGAATTATTTATTTGTGTGAAGAATTAATTCGACAGAATAATTCCTTTCCGAACGATTTTAAATCACAAGTCGCTACAACAGATGTCATTGAACAAGAAATACGAGAACAAATTCGAGAAATTGACCGAATGAAAGCAGATATTGAAGGAACTAGTAGTACCCTTCCAGGAATGCAAGTTATGGTGGGAATTTATGATACGATGAAAAAAAAGCTTCAAGAAAAACTAGAGCATTTATATGAATTTAATTATGTTTCTAGTAGTAATTATGATACAGCGCTTCAATTAGCTACGAGTATTGCTCAAGGTCTTGCAGAAGTTCAAAGTGGGAAAGGTTTTAGTCCTGCGAGTGGAACATTCAGTATACAAGATTTAAATATGAATTGGACTGCATCAATTCAAAAAATCACAGAGGAAAAAGCTCGTGAATCTGATAAAATTGTGTATAGCGATTTAAATCAAGAAGAAACAATAAACAATGAAACTTCATTAGAATCAGGAAAAAAAGAATTTGATGGTAATAAATTAGCCAGAGATATTACAGGTGAAATAAGTGGAGAATATGATGTTCGGCGTGCTTGGGAAGGGGTAGATCCGTCTACGGGAGAGAAACTAGGTACTTTCGACAGATTCATAGCTGGAGGTATGGCGGTAGCGGGTATTACACCAATCGGGAAGTTGGTTAAAATCGGTAAAGGTGTAAAGATGTCAGCTAGTGCTGTTAAAACTGTAAAGGGTGCTGAGTCGAATTATGTGCTTTTTAATAAAACGCATATACAATCAATGCCTAAACCAAAAGGGAAAGGTCCAAATGGGGGAAGGTTACAATCTCATCATGGTTTACAAGGAAAATGGGCGGAAGCAAATCTAAGTCAATATGGATATGATCCAAAACTTGCACCAACAGTGACGATTGAAACAGGAAAGGGGTTACCACATACTATTATTACTAATGCGCAGAACTTGAGACGTGATGAACGTGTAGCCTTAGGAAATGGAAAATGGAGCTCTTCTTTACAAGCGGAATTAAAGAATATAGTTTCTGATTTTGAAAAAGCGGGATTTTCTAAAGAAACTATTAGAGGAACTTTAGAACAACAATATAGAATGCTTGATAAGTTAAAAGTAAAATATGAAAGGATTGAGTATTAATGAGTATACTTGAGAACTTAAATGCAATTTTCACTTTAGAAACAGAAGAACCTCCAGCAACTAAAGAAACGATTCGAGAATTACAAGATTTTTCATCAATAGATGTTCCTTCAGATTATCTAGAGATAATTCAACAATGTACAGATGCAGAGATTAATGTAAATAATGAAATATATATCCGTATTTGGAGTCCAGAGGGTTGTATAGAGATGAATGAAGCTCATAATATCCAAAAATATATACCTAACTCACTTGCAATTGGTGATGATGAAGGTGGGAAAGTGCTATTATATGCAAATGGAAAAGAAGGATTTGGATTATATATGGTGGATTTTGGAGATTTAGATATCGAAGAAGCAATTAAAATATCACCTTCTTTGAAACTGCTATTAATGGATGGTTTAGGTGTAGAAAAGTTATTGTTATAATTTTAGGGGTATTTGAAAACTACTGTATTCTGAAGATAGGAGGTCTGCTGAATAAGCAGACCTTTTCATTTGAATTCCGCAAAAAATTTTGTGTCTATAATTCCAAAAGCGACTTTACAGGGAAAAGGATTTTTTCCTCCTGAAGCAGCCTGCATACAAGAAATTACCCAAGATTCCAATTCTAAAGGCAAGCGATATACTTGAACAGTACCATCACTGTTTTTTACAGTTACAATCGGTGCATTTACTCTGGTTGTAGCAAAACCATCCGTAGTTATCATTGCTACTGCATCATTAGCTTGAAAACCGGCGTTTAACACTTCATAAATGATCCCATGTTTCTTATTAATAATCATAGGTATATTTAGAATGGGATAGCTATTAATATTATTATGAATAAATGCTCCTGCGGCGTTCTTTCTTAACTGATTTCCTTGCATTTTTACACTCCTTTTTAATAATCCAAACGTAATTACATTAATTCATTCTATTTAACATCTATTATATTGGAAAATTGTAGCTTCATCTTATTATAAAAAGCATCTGTACATACAACAGCGCTAGTTGACGGGTCAATATCTACAACGGTCATATAACTAGAGAGTAAATAACCGTCTTCAAAATATGTAATTAGTATTTCCTCTTCAGATAATAAGGAACATAATAGCATATTTTCAATTCGTTCTTTTTCTTCAGTTGTTAAAATCGGAAGGGTGACTTTGTGTTGTTCCCTAATGATTTCACGTATCCCATCAAATTGGGGTGTTAATGCGGCGAATGGAGCCCATTTCACCATTCCGCGCCCTTTTGGCATATTAGCGTTGTTCATAATTTGTGTCCTCCTATTAGTGTATTTCTGTATCTAGCTGTGGCGCTATTTGTATACGAAATTCCTCTTAATATGCTGTTCTTACCAAATTTAGTGCGTATTTCGTCCATTACTTTCGTTAGTTTCATTTCTTTTTCTCGTTGTATTACAT
>NZ_JBEUTW010000080.1:0-13838 GCF_040492675.1 Bacillus sp. AP50 | reverse complement strand
CTTTATATATATTTAAATTTACAAACGAGAACAATTCACACAATAATTTAGAAGTACTTTTACTAATCATTCTATTTGCTTTTCTACATTCAAAAGGCAATGTTTGTGCTGTTATTAAATCATCTAAAAATGTAATTTGTTCTCCCTCATTATTCTTAATGGCTTCGTAAGTATATTTGCAAATTAAGCCGTCCGTGTATGTTAATTGGACTTTTACATATCGATTAACCCATTTGAAAAACCCGTCTTTATTTGTAACTTGTCCCTCTTGAATAAATGTTTCTAATCCAAAAGAGTGACTAAAACTTCCTGTTGGGAAGTTCGAATCACTAATTTGGAGTAGGTTAAGTAGGTTAAATATGTTTGTGCGAAGCATGCTTGAACGGTTTTGGTAATACTCTATTTTCTTTTTGATAAGGAACACCTTCCTTTTTAAGTAAATCTTCTACTAAGTAGTCGTTCGCCAAAATCATGCACCCTTCATCGAATTGTGCTGGTAAATGTCTATTCCCTAAGTTATGAGCAATAATTCCCATTTCTTTTATTGATGTTGGAGTAATTACAATTACCTCTTCTGGTAATACTTCAATATACACAATTCGATTTTCATCTTCATATAAAATATCACCGTTCTTTAATGTTTCTCCACTATCTAAAGACACCCCAATTTCAAAACCAGATTCTGAATATAATTTCTGAACTCTCTTCAGTAAAAGCTCACTAGAAATTAATATCTTATCAAGATGCTTTTTTGTGTTTGAGAAATCATTCATATTGCATACGTTGTTATTAATTTTTTCAATAATCATTTTATCTCCCCCGTTATATCAAAATAAAAAATATCTTTGAGCCATAGGTAGTACATCTACTGCTTCACACGTGATTACTTGTCCATCAACTTTAACTTCATATGTCTGCGGATCTACTTCAATTTCTGGTGTTGCATTATTTAGCTTCATATCTTGCTTCGAAATCTCTCTCGTATTTTTAACAGGTAATACAACTTTATTTAAACCTAATTTTTCTTTAATATTATTCTCATAAGCTACTTTCGATACAAATGTAATCGAACTTGACTGTACTGCTTTTCCATATGCACCAAACATCTTTTTTTCATAATATGGTTGTGGGGTAGGAATTGAAGCATTCTCGTCTCCCATTAATGCCATCACTACCATTCCGTTTTTCAAAACCATATCTGGCTTAACACCGAAAAATTGTGGATCCCATATTACAAGGTCTGCATACTTTCCTATTTCAATAGAGCCCACGTATTCTGAAATCCCATGTGTAATAGCTGGATTAATTGTATACTTAGCTATATAACGTTGAATTCTATTATTATCGTTATATTCTTTATCTCCCTCTAAACTACCAATCTGCTTTTTCATTTTATCGGCGGTTTGCCAATTGCGAATAATAACCTCTCCAACCCTTCCCATCGCCTGTGAGTCAGAGCTAATCATGCTGAAAACCCCTAAATCTTGCAAAATATCCTCTGCCGCGATTGTTTCTTTTCGAATCCTTGAATCTGCAAACATTACATCTTCTGGAATATTCGCTTTTAAATGATGACATACCATGAGCATATCTAAATGTTCATCCAGCGTATTCACTGTATATGGCAAGGTCGGGTTCGTTGATGATGGTAAAATATTATTCAGCGCAGCAATCTTTATAATATCTGGTGCATGCCCACCTCCAGCTCCTTCAGTGTGGTACGTATGAATAACACGATTATCAATAGCTTTTATCGTTTCTTCCACAAAACCACATTCGTTTAACGTATCCGTATGAATAGCGACTTGAATATCATATTTATCAGCAATCTGTAACGAGTGATTAATTGCTGACGAAGTTGCTCCCCAATCTTCATGGATTTTCAATCCGATAGCCCCTGCAAATATTTGTTCTTCCAGGGCAGGTAAACTTGAACTATTTCCTTTCCCTAAAAATCCAAGATTTATAGGAAAAGCTTCTGCTGCTTCTAGCATTTTTCTTAAATTCCAAGATCCAGGTGTTATTGTAGTTGCCTTAGTCCCTTCTGCCGGTCCTGTTCCCCCACCAATTAAAGTTGTTATACCTGAAGCCAATGCCGTATCAATTTGTTGTGGGGATATGAAATGCACATGTGTATCAATACCTCCAGCTGTAACGATTTTCCGCTCACCAGAAATTACTTCCGTTGATGTTCCAATGATGATATCAATATTATCCATAACTGAAGGATTACCACTCTTACCAATTGCTGAAATCTTCCCATCTTTTATACCAATATCCGCTTTATATACTCCCGTATAATCAATAATAATTGCATTCGTAATAACAACATCCACAACCCCCTGTTCTCTTGTAAGTTGTGAATTTTGTCCCATACCATCCCTAATTGATTTTCCTCCACCAAAGACAGCTTCATCACCATATACAGTGGCATTTCGATCAACATGTGCGAATAATTGTGTATCCGCTAAACGAATAGAATCTCCTGTAGTTGGACCATATAAATCAGCATATTGTTTACGTGACATCTTAAAACTCATGCTATCTCCCTCTTTTTGTGTAAGATTGAATATCGCCATCCACTTTATTTTTAAATCCATATACTTCTTGTTCCCCTGAATATGGAACTAGTTCAATCGTTTTTTCATCTCCAGGCTCAAATCTTACCGCTGTACCTGCTGGAATATTTAAATGTTGTCCAATTGCTACACTGCGATTGAATTTTAACGCCTCATTCACTTCATAAAAGTGGTAATGAGATCCAATTTGAATGGGTCTATCTCCCTGATTTATCACTTTGACTTTCATTGCTTTTTTATTTCCATTACATACTATGTCTTCTTTCGCAAGGATATATTGCCCTGGAATCATAACATTCACTTCCTTTAATGAATTGGCTGATGAATAGTTACTAATTTTGTTCCATCAGGAAAAGTTGCCTCAACTTGAATATCTGATATCATGTCTGCAATACCATCCATAACATCTTCAGCACTTAAAATGGTTTTTCCAAGTTCCATTAATTCCGCTACATTTTTACCATCTCTTGCTCCTTCCAAAATTTCATACGTAATAATAGCGATACTTTCTGGATAGTTTAACTTAAGCCCCCTCTCCTTTCGTCGATAAGCTAAATCAGCCGCAACAACTACTAGCAGTTTATCAATTTCTCTTGGCGTTAATCTCATTACAATCTTCCTTTCTGAAGTATTTTAAAACTAAGAATATTCTAAAAATAAAAGGTGTATTTTCAATGTCTTTTCCGTGTTTTCCCTATGTTTTTTTGCTATCAATCAAATAAAAAAAGAGCCCATCGGCTCTTTTTTTATTTTCCTTCATTCTTCTCTAACACGTATAAATCTTCTTCGATATTCGTTAATTTCTCACTTACAAGCTTTCTTGCATCTCCAATTGCTTGATTGTATGCAAATGGTCCAACTAATTTAACCATTTCTTCTATTAAACGCTCTGCTTGGAAACGTCCAATTTCATCTAAATCTTCTTCAACGAAAAATTGCTGAATTTGCGCTACAAGCTCTTCTTTTTTATCATTTGGTATTTTTATATTCATCATCGTTGTTACTCCTCTATATTTAAGATAATATCTTCCTTAACTCTACCATAGAAAAACGATTACCAGGACAGCTTTTTGTAACTCCTTCTAACTCTCTATGACCTAGTATATTTTCTTTCTTTATAGCAAATTGCTTCATAAACATTTTACATAAAGAATATAATGCATTCACTTGTGCAGAAGTTGGATCGTATTTATCGAAATTTCCCGTCATACATATTCCAATTGTATGGCGGTTATGGTCTTTCGCGTGCGCTCCAATATGTAAACCTCGCCCTTCCACTACAGTTCCGTCCTTTTCGATAAAATAGTTGTAACCAATCCCGCTCCACCCTCTTACAGTTTGATGAAATTCATGCGTTTTATACACGTCCCATCCATCTTCAGCTGTATGGTGGATAATCAGTTGATTTACTTTTTCTAAAGGAACTAATTCATCTTGAAATGTTAGATTGGCATATTTAATTTCCATTTGAACTGCCTCCTCTTAAAAATCAATCATAATAATCGTTTTATCATCTGGCCTTATTCTCTTTTCCGCTTCTAGCTCTTCAATGATTGCTACATATTCATTTATACTATTCTTTCTTATATATGCAACAGTTTGTTCTAATGACCAATCTGGGTGAAATAACCCGTCTGAACAAATAAAAATTCCACTCACTTCATCTGTATGTAATTCACCATGTTGTAAATAATGTATCGCTTCTTTCATTCCATTTGCAACTGAGTAACCATTTGGCATATTTGCAAGATAACGATTGTACTTTAATTGTTCTCGAACATCTTGAAAAACAGGTTCTTCCGGCACAGATAAACCTTTCTTACGATCTTCTTCCCTCTTCCTTTTTGCTCGTTTACTAATTCCTTCAACTGTGTCTTTCGTTAATACTTGCATCGTTCCATTTTGAAAAGTTGCGACAATCATACAGTCCCCAAGCTGCGCATATTCAATTTTCTCACCAACTATTTGAACTGCCGCGATACATGTGCACCACAAATGCTCTTTTTTTCTCGTGTCTACTTCATATTCTAACATTTTGCTTTGTAATGCTTCATTTGCTTTGGCAACTGCAAATTGTAAACTATGATTCTCTCGTAATGCAGTAAAATAATTTGCAAATAAATGCGAAGCGATGTATGCTCCATTATGTCCATTTTCATCACAAAACGGGACAAGTGGTGTTGCACCGTCACATACACCATAAATCTTTTTATCTTTATTACAAAAATAAGAATCCTCACATTCTTGCTTCAACGGGCTTTTCTGTTGATATGTTTTTATCTTCACAACTGTATCCCCTTTCAAATGATAAAATACTCAAATTCTTTCGATTAATCTAATTTACCAAAATAAACTGTTTTTACCCAAAACTTTCAATATCATATATAATCTTGAAATAATATGAATTTTTCAGTGAAGGACGGGAAAGAAATGGTCAGATTCCTTGGTGTTATTATCGGTTCTATTATTATTGCGGTTGCCTTTAATCTTTTCCTTATCCCCCACAAAATTTTAAGTAGTGGAATTGGCGGAATTGCTATTATTTTAGGGATTGTAACCCCTGTAAACACAGGCATTATTAACTTTGTATTAAACTTACCTATCCTTATTTTAGGGTACATAGGCCTTGGAAAAAAAGTAATTTTTAACACAGTTGTCTCTGTAGTTGTATTATCTGTTGCATTATACTACGTTCCAGTAAAAGTCGTAGCAACAGATCCATTGTTATCTTCTATCTTCGGGGGTGTCATCGCCGGAGCTGGTATTGGTCTTGTTTTTAACTGCAATGGATCCACTGGTGGATTTGATATTATCGGTATGCTTTTATCCCGCAAGCGAGACATTAAACTTGGCGGATTCCTTATTATTTTAAATGCAGTCGTTGTAATAATCGCAGGATTCTTCTTCACCTGGGATGTTGCACTTACAAGCTTACTTTCAATTTATGTAACTGGTAAAGTAATTGATGCTGTTCATACAAAACATCGTAAAGTTACACTTATGATTGTAACAAATGAAGCAGAAAAAATGAAAAAACAGCTTCTTTCAACTGTTGTACGTGGAATAACGTTACTTGATGGCGAAGGCGCTTATTCAAGTGAGAAAAAGCGTGTACTTATGACGGTCGTTTCTCGTGAAGAATTAGCAAGTATGAAACTTACAATTTCTGAAATTGACCCGAATGCATTCGTTAATATTACAGAAACTGTAGAAGTGTTAGGACTTTTCAGAAGAAGTTAAAGACTAGGTGGGGATACACCTAGTCTTTATTTTGCATAAATTCAATTCTGTTTCCAAACGGGTCTGATACGTAAAATCGAATTACATCTGGCCGTGCATAATCATCAATCACTTTTACACCTTGCTCTATAAGTGTTTGCTTAAATTCATTAATTTCATTCACATAAAAAGCTGGATGAGCCTTTTTAGCTGGTGTAAAGTTCCGCTCGACACCAATATGGATTTCTTGATTTCCACATTTAAACCAACATCCACCTCGTTTTTTCAACTCTTCTGGCTTTGGAATTTCTACCATACCAATTTTATTCCCATAAAAATCACGCGCCTCTTCTTCACACTCTACAGGTGCAGCTACTTGCACGTGATCAATCCCTTGAATATAATTTTTCATTTTCTCTCCCCCTCCTCTACCCTAATGTTATACGGAAAACAGCCGTCTGTAACTTACAAAAGGGTTATAAAACAATATAAGCTCCCCTTATTACCATCCTGCATTCACTTTGCAAAAAAAATAAAAAAACAAAATTTATTCTATAACTTCCATTTTTTATAGAAATACACATCACATCTATATTATAGTTATGAATAGACAAATCTTTTTAGATGCTATTTGTACGGAGGAACTATTATGAGTCGTAAAAAATATTCACCAACTCAAAAAAAACGTCATCCGAACATTTCTAGACGTTTGCGAAACCATATACAAGATCGTTCATTAACAGAAATGTACGCATCTCTGTTCGAACATAATCCTGATAGTATTATTTCATTAAACTTAGAAGGAGTTATTCTACATATAAATCCTTCTGCCGAAAGAATATTAGGTTACACTTCTTTAGAATTAGAACAGAAAAATATTACCTCTATTTTAGGAGCCCATATTTCTGAGCAAGTATTACAAAATATAAAGAATACTGAAGCGGATAATCAACAAGAGTATATCTTATCTATTTATCATAAAAATGGATTCTTATTAGATGTTGTGACAAAACTAGTTCCTATTTTTGTTCAAAATCGTCTTACTGGTGTATACGCTATTATGAAGCCACTTGAAAAATCAGAAAGAATTGAGAATATGCTAAAAGAAAGTGAGAAGAGATTACGTACATTAGTAAACTCCATGCCTGCGTTTGTTATATTTAAAGATCATGAAGGGCGCTGGCTTGAGGCAAATGACTACGCACTTTCTTGCTTCAACTTCCATCATGTACCTTACCACGGGAAAAAAGATAGCGAACTCATTCAATATAATGAAGCATACCGAGAAGCTTTTTTACATTGTGAAGAAGTCGATGAACTAGCATGGCAACAAAGACAAATTCTTCATGGCGAGGAATTTATTATACATAGAGATGATTTCGATTTAATCTTAAGTATATCAAAAGTTCCGCTTTATCATCCTGATGGTTCTCGCAAAGGTCTTATCGTGATGGGGAGAGATGTTACTGAGCTAAAAGAAACTGAAAAGTTACTACGAAAATCTGAGAAGCTCGCAGTAGTCGGACAACTGACAGCTGGAATTGCCCATGAAATTCGAAATCCACTCACTTCCCTAAAGGGTTTTCTAACATTGCTCCTCCCTGAAATAAATGAGGAGCAAAAATGGTATATCGATGTTATGTTAAGTGAGATTTCACAAATGGAATCCATCACGAGTCAATTTATGGCGATGTCTAAGCCACAAGTATTATCTATCCAAACTTGTAACATACAAACTTTAATTGAAGAGGTAGTTACATTTATTTTACCGACTGCAATTATGCATAGCGTTCATATCATCATGGATCATTTTGATTACGTATATGATATTCAATGTGACGGTAACCAATTAAAACAAGTTTTTATAAACATATTAAAAAATGCGATAGAAGCGATGCAAAATGGCGGAAATATTTTCATCCAAACAAAACCATTAGAGGATAATTTCATCTTAATACGAATTATCGATGAAGGTTGTGGCATTCCAGAAGATCGTATCTCCCGTCTAGGCGAACCTTTTTATAGTTTAAAAGAAAAAGGCACAGGACTAGGATTAATGATGTGTTACAAAATAATTGAAGAACATCATGGTAAATTACACATTTCAAGCGAATTAAATAAAGGTACAATTGTTGATATTGAGCTACCACTTTCTTCATCTCATCTTGCAATCCAGTCTTAAATAAAAAAGAAGCATCTGCTAATGGTTAGCAGATGCTTCTTTTTTAAAATACTTTGTCATACCACTCTTTTGCTTTTTCTACTTCACCCATCGTTAATTGATGCCCTCGATTTTCCCAATGCATTGTTACATTCGCGTTTGCATTTTCTAATAGTATCTTCAATTCCTCTGACTCTGCTGATGAACAAATTGGGTCATTTGTCCCAGCAGCAATAAACACAGATTTCCCTGCTAAATTTGCTAATTGCATTCCTCTTCTTGGTACCATTGGGTGATGAAGCACAGCACCTTTCAATGCATTTTCGTAATGGAATAATAAGCTTGCTGCGATATTTGCCCCATTCGAATAACCGATAGCTACAATGTTATTTCTATCGAATTTATATTCTTTAGCCGCTTCATCTAAAAATTCATTTAATTCCTTCGTACGGAAAATTAAATCCTCTTCATCAAAAATGCCCTCTGCTAATCGGCGGAAGAAACGCGGCATCCCATTCTCTAACACATTTCCCCTAACGCTTAATACCGACGCTTCCGGATCAACTATTTCTGCAAGTGGTAGTAAATCTAATTCATTACCACCTGTGCCATGAAGTAATAACAACACTGGTTTTGACGTATCTTTTCCTTTTTGAAAAACATGTTTCATCATAATCCTGTTCCCCCTTCAATCACTTTAATCTAAATTTCTCACTTCAAATGGTAAAAGCGTTTGTTCAATCTGTTTTCTATGTTGTTCATATTGTTCCGGTAACTTTAATTCCTCACCCATCGTCTCTAACGATTCATCATGAGCGAAACCAGGAGGATCTGTTGCAATTTCAAATAAGATTTCACCATGTTCTCTAAAATAAATCGCGTTAAAATAATTTCGATCTTGTACAGGAGTTACGTGATATCCAAAACGCGACACATGCTCTTTCCAGTCTAGCTGATCAGCATCGTCACTCGCTCTCCAGGCAATATGATGAACTGTGCCAACGCCCATTTGGCCACGACCGATTGTTGATAATTTCAAATCAATAATATTTCCAATGTCAGCAGAAGAACGGAATCGAACAAATTCACCCTCTTCTCCAATTTTCTCAAGACCCATAATATGTTCTAACAATTCAGCTGTTTTTTGAGGCTGTGTAGATAAAAGAACAGCACCTCCAAACCCTTTAATTGCTACTTCTGGTGTAACTTCTCCAAAACTCCAATTATTTAATTCGCCTTTTTCTCTTTCAACTAATTCTATATGCAAACCATGCGGATCATCAAATTCTAAATACTGCTCTCCAAAACGAGTCATTTTTGTATACGAAACATCGAATTTTTCTAATCTATTTTCCCAAAACTCCATTGCACCTTTTGGTACAACGTAAGACGTAATTCCTACTTGACCATCTCCAATAATACCTTGACGAGCACCTGCCCATGGGAAAAACGTAATAATTGTTCCAGGCTTTCCTCCTTCATTTCCAAAATAAAGATGGTACGTACCTGGATCATCAAAATTCACTGTTTGTTTCACTAAACGTAACCCCAATACACCAGCATAAAAGTCTACATTTTCTTGTGGATGCCCTACAATCGCTGTAATATGATGGATTCCCATTGTTTTCTTTTCCATTTCTTCCACTCCTTTTTTATTTCATTATAAAAATTCTTTTACATTTAAATTCATTATTCATTTTGTCCATGCTACAAAGTAAAATCCGTCATTATAATTTTATCTCGAATTCGAGATATTAATTACAAAATTACGTATCGGTGTCTAACCTATTGAATTATCTCGAATTCAAGATAATTCGCAAAAAATATTTGTTCGATTTATAACCATAATAAATTTTCATTATGAACATTATTTATCTCGAACTCAAGATTTATTATAAGTTACTTATTTTTTATTGTCAATAAGTCCTTACTTTCATTTTTCTTGTTTTCACTTATGGTTCCCTACCTTAACAAACATTTTTTGTTCTTTCAAGTGAACGAGCACTTTTCATTACATGTGAAAACCTTTATAAACGCCTTTATCCCAGTGGATTACAATGATTTTTCAAGAAATTAAAGTAATAATATTTAGAAAATTAAAGAGTGTTTTTTCACACCTTATTTTCATTCCTTTACCCGATAAATTTTAAAAACTAAAAGCCATACAAATGTATGACTTTTAGCTTATTGACGTCTCAAATTTTGCTTTCTCTACATATACTTTACGAAATTTCATATAGCATCCAATACGCCAAGGTACTATATAACAAACCGCAAGAGTGTAGAAAAGAATGCCGATTGACTTTGGATCTAGACCTTGTAAATGTCTTCTAAAATAAGCACGTAAAAGAACGATAACTAAAAATGTAGCAATAAAAGCGATACTTTTTTTCGCATAAATTTGACCATCTTCTCTGACTTCATACCCACTTAAAATAATAAGTGGAATTGACAATAACAGTCCGATCCCAGCAGCTATACCAATTTGCCAACCAGTAAGTTGTATCGGTGCTGCGTATAAAGAAAAACCTGGTAATAAGAAGAATAATGGCAATAGTAGTCGTCTTCCTTTATTATTAATTGGTCGATTCATAGAGCGCATGCGTCTAAATATAACGAGCCCTATGACGAGTAAAAAAATTGTAATACTGTACGAACCTTGCTGCAAGTGAATCTCTCCCTAAAAATAGTCATTTTCAAAAATACTTCCCTATTATACTCCTAATTTTTCCAAAAATATAATTATTCCTCTAAAAAATCTTACACATCAAATATACTTTTAGGTTTGATTTACTATAGGAAACAATTCCGAAAGAGGAACTACTCTCCCCACCTCGTCTTTAAACACAATATGCTCTCTAGTTAAATGACGCGGGCTCTTCACTCCCGCCGCTGCCGCTAATGAAAATAAACTATATCTCATACTAATAATATAATTCATAACTCGCCACTTCTTCTCATACGGATCTAACGCTTTTTGATAATGCGGATTCGTCGTGGCTACACCAGATGGACATTGACCAGAATTACATTGAAGGGCCATAATACAGCCACTTGCCATCATAAACCCACGGGCTGAACTTACAGCATCCGCCCCAATCGCTAAAGCAATCGCCACTTTATCTGGTGTGATTAATTTACCCGATGCAAATACTTTAAACTTGTTACGGACACCATAATGGTTTGCTGTATCAATAAATGTAAGTAATGCTGGAATAAGCGGCAGTCCCATATAATCTGCCATCGATTTATACGTTGCCCCTGATCCGCCTTCTGAACCGTCGATTGTAATAAAATCTGGGTAAATGTTTAGTTCTTTCATTGTTTTTATTAAATCTTCCAAAGGCTCCTGCTGACCAATTACAATTTTCATTCCAACTGGTTTACCGCTGTTTTCTTGCAACTGTTGAATAAAACAAAGTGTATCCGCTGCATTCTTTAAAAATGAAAATCGATTCGGTGAATTAATCGTCTCTCCCTTTCGGACGTTGCGAACAAAAGCAATTTTCTCATTTACTTTTTGTCCCTCTAAATGACCACCACGTATTTTAGCACCTTGCCCAAATTTCAATTCGAATGCTCTAATATTACTTTCTTTCGCTTTCTCCATGAATTTTCCCATTGAAAAATTACCGTCTTCATCACGGTATCCAAATAACCCTGGACCAATTTGCGCAACGATATTCGCTCCTGTATGTAAATGTTCTGGAATAACGCCACCTTCACCCGTATTAATCCACGATCCGCCTGCCATTTTTGCTCCAAAACCACTCGCTAAAATATAATTTTCTCCAATCGCACCGTAAGAAGTCGCAGATGCACCAAACATGCCATGTAGCTTCCACGGATATTTACGGTTCTCGCCAACTATAATTGCATCTTCTTCTTCGTACAGCCAAAGATTCGTTGTATCCGCTGTCAATTTTTCTCTTCTTGAAAATAACCCTTCTTTATGAATCACGTACTTTTTACCTTCCCGCTCTTGCGTGAGATTCACACTTAATTCCTCAGTTAATATTGGAAATAATGTATTAGCAATATAATATCCAGAAGCTTCAAAATCTCGTTTTGATCCAAAACCAAGTATTTCAGAGCGATATTTCGCTAAAAACATAACACTTTGAAAATCATAACGTGAGAAAGGCTTTCCATCCGTATCATGATCAAACCAATATTGTCGAAATTCAGGCCCTATCTTTTCCAGTAAGTAGCGCATTCTTCCTAAGTACGGATGTAATTTTAAAATAGAATGGTGTGTTCGTTTTTTTATAAAAAATGTGATGATAAAAAAGACGATTAAAAGCAACATTAAAAATAGTAATATACTAATAATAACGAGTAGCGTTTCACTCATCCCGCTTCCCCCTATGAAATTCCATAATAAAAGGAGAACACTCGATGTGCTCTCCTTTTATCTTTATTCATACTAACGTAGCAAGATGCTCTTTCGCGTCATATTCAACTAAACTTTCAGCGTGTTTAATTCGATGAACAAAGTCTGGATTAGCAATTAACGGTCTTCCGAATGCTGCTACATCAATCGTTCCTTCTTGCAACGCTTCTTCGGCCTCTTTCGGATTTAAATTACCAACCCCAACAATCGTACCATCCCAATATTTTCTTACTAGTTGATGAAAATTCTTTCCGTCAGCAATCTCTTGCGTATAATTCATCGTTGAAGGATGGATCATCGTTAACCCAACCTCTTTAAACATATTTATGAACGTTTCAATTGCAAACTCAGGGTTTTCCCACATATAAGTAGGATTATCACCTTTGAAAGCAGAGAAACGAAGAAGTGTTTTATTAGCTCCAACAGCTTCTATTACAGCCGCCGTTACTTCTTTCATAAACGTTAACCTTTGTTTTAAATCACCGCCATATTTATCTGTTCGCTTATTCGCAAACTCATACGTAAATTGATCGATTAAATATCCGTGTGCACCGTGAATTTCTACTCCATCAAATCCAGCTTCGATCGCATTTTTCGCAGCTTGTGCGTATTGACCGATCACTTCTTGTATTTCTTCTAACGTCATTGCTTCTGGCGTATCAAACGGTTTACGAAAGCGTGGAACATTCCCCTCTGCAGCGATAGCCGACGGTGCTTGTGGCATTTGACCACCAATTATTTCATGATGACTCATACGCCCAACATGCCATATTTGAGCAATAATCGTCCCGCCTTCTTTATGTACTGCCTCTGTAACAGGTTTCCAAGAATCGATTTGTTCTTGTGTATAAATACCTGGTACTCCTGGGTTTCCTTTTGCTCTCGGACTAATGACAATTCCTTCTGTAATAATTAGTCCAATTCCATCCGCAGCACGTTTTCTGTAGTACTCCACTACATCAGCACCAACTGCTCCAGTCTCATTATCTGCAAAGCATCTTGTCATCGGTGCCATCGCTATACGATTACGAAGAGACCAAGTTCCAACTTGAATTGGATCAAACAACTTTGTTTCTTCAACGTTTTCAAAAAATCCCCCAGCATTTACATTTGTTCCTTCATAAATACTCGCTGCTTTATTACTTGAACTTGTCATTTTTCTTCCCCCTAAAAAATCTTACTATAATCGCATCATACTTACTTTTAGATAGTAACGTCAATTTTTACGACTTTACAATAAAAAATTCGAATATCCAAAAAATAAAATGCTATAAATAATATTAAAAAGGTTTCCTTAGGAGGAAACCTTTTTTGTTGACCATATATGGCTGTCAATTCGTTTATCTCTTTAATAAAAAACACCTTATCAATAGAAGTGAAAATGGTTCAGTATTCTTCTAAAAATAATAACTTATATACCTAAAACAATGAAAGCCCTACCTCTCTTTCATCCTTACGGCTCCTCGTCCGTGCCAGTGTGAATCAG
>NZ_JBEUTW010000079.1:0-7185 GCF_040492675.1 Bacillus sp. AP50 | reverse complement strand
ACATTATGTAAATATATACACTATAATGTAAGGTTTTATGTTTATGAATATGAGTTAAACTTATATCATTTTGTATTTTCATTCAGTAGGGCGATAATTTCATACAAATAACTTGTGGCTCTATTTATTTTTAAAAATACCTCTTGACACCGAATCGAACTATATCGCATAATATAAAAAAATTAGATTGAAAATCGTTGAAGGGAATTAGTACATATGTCTTCTTGCGAAAGAGAGTGGAATTCACCGGCTGAAAGATTCCTCGTATAGAATATATCGAACCTATCCCTGAGTCTTAAATGAAAGTTTAGGCGTTCGCCTGCGTTATAGGCACCAAGTGGATATCTATGTATATCAATTAAGGTGGTACCGCGGAACAATGACCGTTTCGTCCTTTTTATTTTATTAAGGGCGAGGCGGTCATTTTTATTTTGCTCTTAAATACTTCAGTGCAGCATTGATGAGAATAGATATAGTTACAAAGTGAATGAAGTGTAATTTATAAAAAACTTTGATTTTAGACTTGGGGGATAAAAAAGTGAAAAAACAACGAGTTGTTGTAAAGATTGGGAGTAGTTCCTTGGCAGATAGTCACGGAGGCATCTCTACAGAACAGCTTTCAGATCACGTTGCCGCATTGGCTCGGTTGAAAGAAGATGGGCACGAGGTTGTGTTAATTACATCTGGAGCCGTCGCTGCAGGTTTTTCAGCGCTAGGATATCCTAGCAGACCTGTAACGATTAAAGGGAAACAGGCTGCAGCAGCTGTCGGACAAAGTTTGTTAATGCAGGCGTACACGGAGGAATTCCGTAAATATGGCATCGTTACTGCGCAACTTTTGCTGACGAGAAGTGATTTTTCTAGAAAAGAACAATATAGTAATGCTTACGCTACGTTAGGAGAATTATTAAACCGTGCCGCTCTTCCAATTATTAATGAGAATGATTCCATCTCTTTAGAGGAGCTAACGTTCGGTGATAATGATATGCTGTCAGCTTTAGTAAGCGGGCTTGTTTCGGCGGATATGCTTATGATCTTTACGGATGTGAACGGGTTATATGACAAAAATCCTCAGAAAAATGCGGATGCAAAAAAATATTATTTTCTTCCTGAAGTTACGGAAGAAATTTCTTCTCTTGCAGGAGATGCTGGCTCAAAACTTGGGACTGGCGGTATGAAATCAAAAATCGATGCTGCAAAGACAGCACACTCTCTTGGTG
The DNA here is from genome assembly GCF_040492675.1 of Bacillus sp. AP50. Taxonomy (NCBI): domain Bacteria; kingdom Bacillati; phylum Bacillota; class Bacilli; order Caryophanales; family Bacillaceae; genus Bacillus; species Bacillus sp. AP50. The sequence continues at coordinate 5,965 of NZ_JBEUTW010000079.1, read as the reverse complement.
TGAGTGTATTTATCGGAACAGGACGTGGACAGGAAAAGTTTGTAGATGTTTTGAAGGGTAAGGGTGATGGAACGTATGTTGGTAATGCTCCTCAAAAAGAAATGAAGATGAACAAGCAATGGATTGCCTTGCATTCGCTTGTTAGTGGACAAATCGAAGTAGATGCTGGGGCAGCTACTGCCATCATTCAGCATGGGAAGAGTTTACTTCCAGCTGGTGTTACGAATGTATCAGGATTTTTCCAAGTGGGTGAAGTTGTAGAGGTTGTAACGCAACAAGGGCGCGTAATAGGAAAAGGACAATGCACATATAGTGCAGAGGAACTAAGAGATGTAAAAGGTATGCAAAGCCAAGATATTCAAGTAAGAGGCGAGAGACATAGTTATGAAGTCATCCATAGGGATCATTGGGTTTCACTTTAAAAAGGAGGAAATAAAAATGAATGAAGTGTTGGCAAAGGGGATAAAAGCAAAAGAGGTTGCTAGAGAACTTGTGCTTAAAACTACAGATCAAAAAAATGAAGCACTTGCTGCAATTGCTAATCAGCTGATAGTAGAAACAGCTTATATTTTAGAAGAAAACAAACGGGATATTGAAGAAGGTAAGGAGAAAGGATTTTCTCATTCAATCCTTGATCGCCTTTTGCTGAATGAACAGCGAATTGTTGATATGACAGAGGGTATTAAGCAGTTAATTGAATTACGTGATCCTGTAGGAGAATGTGTAAGTGCATGGGAACGACCAAATGGACTATCTATTCAGGAGATGCGCGTACCACTTGGTGTTGTCGGAATGATTTATGAGGCAAGACCGAATGTAACTGTTGATGCTGCTACAATTTGTTTAAAAACAGGAAACGCAGTAATACTACGTGGTAGTTCTTCTGCTATACATTCTAACAAAGCCATCGTTAACGTTATTCACCAGGCGCTTAAGCAAACTAGCTTGCCTTCAGAAAGTGTACAGCTCATAGAAGATACAACGAGAGATAGTGCAAAACAGTTGTTTACATTGAATGAGTACTTGGATGTTCTTATACCAAGAGGCGGTAAACAATTAATTGATACAGTAGTGAGAGAAGCGTCTGTTCCAGTACTTGAAACAGGTGCGGGAAATTGTCATATATTCATTGATGAAACAGCAGATAAACAAATGGCGTTTAATATTATTATAAATGCAAAAACACAGCGTCCATCTGTATGTAATGCAATTGAGACGATTGTACTTCATGAGAATTGGGCAGAGCAATATGGTAGCGAGTTGTTTTCTTCCTTGAAGGAAAGAGGAGTGGAGCTACGTGGTGATAATAAAGCAGTGGCGATTGATTCTTCTATCTTACTTGCGACAGAAGAAGACTGGGAAACTGAGTTTTTATCTCTCACACTAGCAGTGAAAGTGGTTTCCACTGTTGAAGAAGCGATTCATCATATAAATACGTATGGATCTATGCATTCTGAAGCAATTATTACTGAAAACGAGGAAAACGTCAGCAAGTTTTTTACTTCTGTAGATGCCGCGGCACTTTATCATAATGCATCGACTCGTTTTACAGATGGATCCGAATTTGGATTCGGAGCGGAAATTGGTATCAGTACACAAAAGTTACACGTAAGAGGACCAATGGGGCTTCCAGCATTAACTTCTACAAAATATGTGATTCGTGGAAATGGACAAATTCGAAAATAATAATAAAAGACACTCAATTGGCTTGGGTGTCTTTTATTATAAAAATTAATTACCATACAAATAGCCCAACGAGCATAGCACTTAATAAAGAAACAGCCATCCCGCTAACAAGAAGCTTCCAAACATTTTTACCGATGACTGATGATTTTTCTCCGCCAAATAATGAATTGTAAGTTCCGTAAATCATACCTACTGTACTAAAGTTAGCAAAAGAAGCTAGAAATGTCGTTGCAACCGCAACCGTATGCGGTTGTAGCGACTTTAAGTTTGATTTTAAATCCATCATTGCAACAAATTCATTCGTCGTTATTTTGATCCCCATTAATTCAGCTACATACATAGCATCACTGCCTGATAAACCGAGTAAAAATGCAAAAGGACTAAAGATAATGGAGAAGATTTTTTGAATTGTTAACCCCGTTACAAAAAATCCTAAAATCCCATTTAAACATGCTGTTAAAGCTACATAACCAATTACCATAGCTAAAATAACGATAACCATATTCATCCCAACTAACATACTGTTTGAAATAGTAGAAAAGAAATCCTTTTTTTCATGTTTTGAAGGTGTGTAAACAACGTCTTCTTCTTTCGAAACTTCCACAGGATTTAATACATTGGCTAAAATTAATGCGTTAATACAGTTTAATGGGATTGCGCTGAAAATATATGTTGCTGGAACCATTGATAAATAAGCACCAAGAATGGATCCGCTAACGCTACTCATACTCATAATTCCAAAAGTTAATAATCGATTTTCTTTTAAAACAGATAATTGATCACGAACAACCGCAAGTGCTTCGGTGTTTCCTAAAAACATCATTTGAATCGAAAAGAAACTTTCTAACTTTGGTAAACGAGAAATCTTTGAAATAACTGCACCTACTTTATCAATAATCCAAGTTAAGATTCCGAAATAAGAAAGAATATCGAAAAAAGTAATAACAAAAATGATAGGAAGTAACGCACTAAAGAAGAAATCAATGTGCTGACTTTCCATAGCTGAAGGAAATGCAAATCGAATACCTTCATTCGCACATGCTAGTAGCCAACTGAAAAATGACGCAATTTTATTAATGATAATACTGCCGAGCTTTGTGCCTAACATAAACCACGTAATAAAAAGCTCCAATAGGATGAGAATTACAATTGGTCTCCATTTTATATGTTTTTTATTAGGCGAACATAAGAAAACGATTAATATGACAACGAAAATCCCTAACATATTCAATATGAAATGCATGTCAACAACTCCTTGAGGCTTATTATTTGTATATAAAAAAGCATCTATTCTTCCAAATTTGGATTATGATTAGAAGTTATGAAGCATGTAAGTTATGTTAGGAATCAATGTATTTTAATTTGCTTTATTTTGAGCAATCGCAGTAATTATCGAACAATTAGTTGTTTTCAATTGTTTTGTTGGATATTAAACGTATGCGATTTTAAACATCGTTTATCCCGGATTAACGGGCAGTAAGACTTTTACCTCAAAATTCAGGGAAAGCAAAGAAGTGAAGTGGGGATGGGCTGCCCGCAAAATCCCGATTGGTAAGAGCTGATTAAAATTTCACTTTATAAATAAGAACGGTGAGTTGGCCATGAACCTTGAAGTTTCCGAAGCTGTATAATTTGTCCTGTATGATAAGCATCATGCAAAAGGATATTCATATATTGTTGCCAAACTGGTAGAGAAGGACTTAGTTGATCTAGTTCTGCTTCTTGAAGGGCGGTTAATGAAGATTGTAAGGCATCATGTACTTGAAGCGTTCGCTTTTCTCTTCAATAAACCTTCTCTATAGTTGAACAAGAGAGTGAAATACAACGTATAATTGAGCCATTAAAAAATCTCATTTTTAATATGATATTTAATAATCAAGGCTTTCATTGAGTCAGAATGAAAAGAGTATAAACCTTTTTCTGTTTGCTCATTGATTAAAGTTTTTTTAAAGTTGCAAAACGGTTCTAAAAATATAGAAGGTAAAATTCGATAAAAATAGAATGTGTTATATAGCAAACAAGGAGGGGATAAAAATGGAGGTCTATCACATAACGAGCAGAAAAAGGGAAACATACAACGTTCAGGTGAAATATTCGATACTTTTCGAATGTGCACTTGGCATTGCAGCGATTACTCATAAAAGGTTAATTGATACTCTTGAAAAAACTCAAAGTGAATGGGAAGAAATTAAGAAAGCATTAACAGAAGAAATGAGAGAACACTTACAGTTTGTAGAAGAACATAATACGTGGAAAGCATTACTCCAGTTATTGTATGAAGAGGATTTTCAAGATTTATCGCAGTTTAATTTTAAAATTGATTCATTTTCAGAAGAAGATTTGAAATTTATATGTTTACCGTTTTTAGGAGAGAAGTATGAAGAGAAAAGACGTTTAGCTGCAACGGGAGTTGTATGTGCAATACACGAACTAAAGGAACTAACAGATAATCATCAGTTTTTTTCTACTTATATTAGCTTTATATGTAATGTAGATGTACAAGTGCTGAAATCGCATTTAATCGCTGTTATGACAGGTTGGTATGAGAGTGTTATTAAAAGAGAGGAAGAACAAATACTTTCTATATTAAAACGAGATTATGAAGCGAAAAATGAAATGAATAAAAAGATGAAGCCGGAAGAGTTTGTCGAGTGGGCGACTGGCGGAGTGAACTATATGCCAGAGCCAAGTGTTCATCACGTACTTCTTATTCCGCAAATGACGTACAGACCGTGGAATATTGAAGCGGATATTGATGATACGAAAGTATTTCATTATCCAGTTGCGAATGAAAGCATTCATCCTGAAGATCCGTATGAACCGAATTATTTTTTAGTTCAAAAACATAAGGCTCTTGGGGATGAGGCGAGATTGCGAATTGTAAAAATGTTATTTGAAAAAGAACGTACATTACAGGAAATAACGGAAAGATTACAGCTTGGTAAATCGACTGTACACCATCATTTGAAATTGTTACGTGCAGCGAAGTTAGTTGATATACATGACGGAAAATATGTATTAAGAAAGAAAGCAGTACAGTCTTTAGCGAAAGAATTAGATATGTTTTTGAATAGATAATTAACAACGAGAATGTACATAAAGGGAGGAATATAAAAGAAAAGTTGGTGTGTGAAATTGAAAAATATATTGAAAAATCGTTCGTTCTTTTTTATGTGGATTGGTAGTGCAATCTCTGAATTAGGAGGGGCTTTCGGAACGTTATGTAATTCAATTCTAGTATATGAGTTAACAGGATCGGAAATGGCTTTAAGTAGTATGTGGCTATTATATTTCATCCCATCACTCATACTGCAATTAATAAGTGGCCCATTTATTGATAAATGGAGCCGGAAGTGGATTATGATTTTCTCACAATGGATACGGGCGTCCGTATTCTTATTACCTTTGGTGATGCTAGTTACAGGTAGTATAGAAGTTTGGCACATTTATGTTGTTCAAATTGTAGTGGGACTTATTACACCTCTTTATACACCTGCAAGTCAAGCAATTACACCGAGCATTGTAAGTCAAGGACAACTTCAAGACGCAAATGCGTATATTGATGGAATGACTCGTCTCATGATGTTTCTTGCGCCAGTATTAGGCGGAGTAGTCATTCATTTCATTGGAACAGAACTTACATTATCTTTCGTATGTATTTGTCTATTTGTTAGTGGTGCTTTCTTACTTTATATAAAAGAAAAGAGAACTACAACAGATATACGAAAAACGTGGCTAGAACAATTTCTTCAAGGTTTTACATATTTTTTTACAAAACCAATCATCGTTTGGCTCGGTATATTTCTTACTTTCGTGCAGTTTGGAGTAGGGGTAACGATGGTCACAAATCTTCCTTATATAAAAGACGAGCTGTTAGCGGGATATGCAGAGTACGGCTATTTTATGGCAGGTTTTCCACTTGGCTACGTAATTGGCTCAGTATTAGTCGGAAAAGTAACATATAAAAGCCGGCGTATACTTATGCTTGGGGGATTGTTTATAGGGGGACTCACATACATTTCGCTAGGGTTCAATCATAGTATTATCATTGCAATACTAATTGAAGTAATAGCAGGGATTTGTATTGCATTTTTCAATGTTCATAACACAACAATATGCCAACAAATCGTCCCAAATAATATGATAGGACAAGTATTTTCAGTGCGTTTATTTTTCATACGATCCGCTATGCCATTAGGTGTGTTAGTAGGGGGAATATTGAGTGAAATGTGGGGAGTAAGAGCGCTATATGTAATTATCGGTGCAGTTATATGTGTTA
>NZ_JBEUTW010000078.1:0-48243 GCF_040492675.1 Bacillus sp. AP50 | reverse complement strand
TCAGTTTTCAAAGAACTACTTTGTCGCTCAGAAGCGACTTTATCAATATAACATTTCGTTATATTTTCGTCAACAACTTTTTTTAATAAGTTGTTTTTCGTTTGTTTTGTTTGTTACCTTTCGTGGCAACGAATATAAATATACCAGTTTGATTATTAAAATGCAATAGTTTTTCTAATAAAACTTTTAACTTAGTAAAAAAGTATAAAAACAGCACATTTCTTCTATATAAATATAATTTCTCGCACTATCAAGATTTACTATACCCACGCAACTCATGCTCAAATAAAAAAAGCTTTGGAGAAATCTCCAAAGCTTAGTCTTGTTTATGGCGCATAGCAGGGAATAATAATACATCACGAATAGATGGTGCATTTGTTAATAACATAACTAGACGATCAATACCGATTCCTAATCCACCCGTAGGAGGCATACCGTACTCAAGAGCTTCAATATAATCGTCATCCATCATGTGAGCTTCGTCATTACCTTGTTCACGCTCTTTTAATTGCGCTTCAAAACGTTCTTTTTGATCGATTGGATCATTTAACTCAGTGAATGCATTTGCATGTTCACGCGCAACGATAAATAATTCGAAACGATCTGTAAATCTTGGATCTTCATCATTCTTTTTCGCAAGCGGCGAGATTTCTACCGGATGACCGTAAATAAATGTTGGTTGGATTAATTTATCTTCTACTTTTTGTTCGAAGAATTCATTTATAATATGACCAACTTCCATTGTATCTTTAATTTCTACATTATGTTCTTTTGCAAGTTCACGCGCTTCTTCTATACTCATCGGATTCCAGAAATCAGCTCCAGAGTATTGCTTAATCGCATCTACCATATGAAGACGTGTCCATTCTGGTTCTAGATTAATTTCATAATCACCATACTGGATTGTTGTTGTACCCAGTACTTTTTTCGCGATATGAGCAACCATATCTTCTGTTAACTTCATAATATCTTTATAATCAGCGTATGCTTCATATAATTCAATCATCGTAAACTCAGGGTTATGACGAGTTGATACACCCTCATTACGGAATACACGGCCGATCTCATATACTTTTTCTAAACCACCCACAATAAGACGCTTTAAATGTAGCTCAATTGCGATACGCATATATAATTCCATATCTAACGCATTATGGTGTGTAGTGAAAGGACGCGCAGAAGCTCCACCTGCAATTGCATGCATCATAGGTGTTTCCACTTCAAGATAACCGTTGTCATCTAGGTATCTTCTCATCTCACGAATAATTTTACTACGAGTAACGAACGTTTCACGACTTTCCATACTTGTAATTAAGTCTAAGTAACGTTGACGGTAGCGTTGTTCAACATCTTTTAATCCATGGTATTTATCTGGTAATGGACGAAGAGATTTCGTTAATAGCGTAAAGCCTGTTGCTTTTACTGAAAGTTCTCCAACGTTTGTTTTGAACACTTTACCTTCAATACCTACTAAATCACCTAAATCTGCTGTTTTAAATAATTCGTACTCGTCATCTCCAACAGCATCTTTACGAACATAAATTTGAACTTGTCCATGTAAATCTTGAACATGTGCAAATCCAGCTTTCCCTTTTCCGCGTTTTGTCATAATACGACCAGCGATAGAAACAGCGATTTCCTTCTCCTCTAATTCCTCTTTAGAGAACTCTCCATATAGACTCATTAAGTCAGTTGTTGAATTTGTGCGTTCAAATCTTTTACCGAACGGGTCAATTCCTTGTTCACGTAAATTATGTAGCTTTTCACGACGAACAATCAATTGGTCGTTTAATTCTTCGTGGTTCATGTTATCCATGATATTGATATCACTCCAGCTCTATTTAATTTTACAATATATACAGTATAGCATTTTCTACTCAACTAGAAAAACTGCCAGCAACTAACTGGCAGCTCTTCTTTCTTTCACGTAATTATAGGAAGTGTATAGAAGAATGTCAATCTCCTATGTCCATTATTAACCAACGTAAATTGTTTGTTGTTTCGCTTCCACTTCTTCTACAAATGTACCTAACACATTCGCAAGGTCTTCCCGTGTGTTACAAGCATTAATACCATTACGTACACTCGCATTACCACGAACACCTTTTAAATACCAAGCTGCATGTTTTCTCATCTCTCTTACAGCGACACTTTCATTCTTTAAGTCGATAAGACGATCTAGATGCAACATACATACATCAATTTTCTCGCGCACTGTTGGTTCCGGCATTAATTCACCTGTCTCCAAATACTTTACCGTACGATAAATCATCCACGGATCTCCAAGAGCAGCACGACCAATCATAACACCATCTACACCAATTTCATCAAGCATACGCTTTGCATCTTGCGGCGTTGCGACATCACCATTTCCGATAACCGGGATATTTACAGATTGTTTTACTTGTTTAATAATATCCCAATCCGCTTTTCCTTCATACATTTGCACTCGTGTACGTCCGTGAACCGCCACAGCTTGGCCACCAGCACGCTCAACAGCCCTAGCATTTTCTATTGCGAAAATATGTTCTTCATCCCAACCGATACGCATTTTAACTGTAACCGGCTTTTCAACAGCATCTACAACCGCTGCTACCATTTCATATATTTTATTCGGGTCTAAAAGCCACCTTGCTCCAGCATCACATTTAACGATTTTCGGCACTGGACAACCCATATTAATATCAATTATGTCTGCTGTCGTATATTTATCTACATATTTCGCAGCATCTACAAGAGTTTCTTTCTCTCCACCAAAAATTTGTAAACTTAATGGCTTTTCTCTCTCGTCGATATATAACATATCTAATGTTCTTTTATTATTAAGTAATATTGCCTTATCACTTACCATTTCAGCACAAACTAATCCGGCACCAAATTCTTTTACTGTTAAACGGAATGCAGAGTTACACACTCCCGCCATCGGTGCTAGTACAACCGGATTTTTCATCTCGATATTTGCAATCTTTAACAATCAATCTACTCCTTCCTGTACAATCACTTTGGCATTAATTCCTCTATCGAAACATTTAATGCCTTAGCAACTTCTACTACAAAATCTTGAGAAGGCGATCTATTCCCTCTCTCAACCTCACCTAAAACAGATACAGATACCCCTAGTGCTTTAGCAAAACCTTCTTGTGTGTAACCTTTTAGCTTTCGAAAAGCACGAATGCGTCTTCCCCATTTTTCTGCTTCCATACCGTTACTCCCTCTCGCCTTTTCATTTCTTCTACTTGTGAACATGAAATGTTTTGTTTTATGTCTTGATTAATTTCTAACAACGGAACGATAACAAAAGCTCTTTCAAACATCCGCGGATGCGGAACAATAAGATTCTCTGCTTCAATATTCTCTTGATTATAAAGTAAAATGTCAAGGTCGATAGTCCTCGGCCCCCACCTAATTTCCCTTTTTCTTCCTAGGTCATTTTCTACTTTTTGTGTTACTTTCAATAATTCTTGTGGTGATAAATTGGTAGAAATTTTTATAACTAAATTTAAAAAGCAACTTTGGTCAGTATAGCCAACTGGCTCAGTTTCATATACAGATGAAATATCATCAACCTGAATATAAGGATTTTTATTTAAAAACTGAATCGCTTCGGTTAGATACGTATAACGCTCTCCAATATTTGACCCTAATGCAATGTAAGCTATATTGTTCATGGACGTTCTCTCGTAATTTCTACTGCTACAGCACGATAATGACCCGGTATCGGTGGATCCGGCTTAATTACCTTAATTGTACAGCGCGAAATACTTTCATATTGTTTTAATATATCTGCAGCAATATTTTCAGCGATACTCTCCACAAGCTTATACTTTCTATCCTCAACAACTTTTCTACATAATTCGAAAAGCTCTCCATAATTGACCGAATGCTCTAAGTCATCACTTTCCCCTGCACGCTTTAAATCCAACTCCACCGTTAAGTCAACTTTAAATCTCTGACCTAATTTATTCTCCTCTGGGAACACGCCATGATAACCATAAAACTCCATATCATGGATATAAATTTTATCCAATTACCTTACCCCCTTACCAATCATCGCATCCATCATTTTAGCCATACGCGCCATTTCTTTCACATCATGGACACGAACAAACTCACAGCCCTTTTCAATACCAAGACAAACAGTAGCTCCCGTTCCCTCAAGGCGTTCCTCTACTGGCAAATCTAATACGTGCCCAATAAAGGACTTTCTCGAAGTACCTAAGAGAACCGGATAACCTAGCACATTTAACTGTTCTAAATTACGCATCGCCTCTAAGTTCTGCTCAGGTGTTTTAGCAAAACCGATACCTGGATCTAAAATAATATTCTCATCTCGCACACCAGCATTTTTAGCAATTTTAATACTGTCATACAAATCAGCAATCATATCCGCCATTAAATTACGATAATTCATGTTATCGCGGTTATGCATTAAAATGATGGGTACATCGTAATGAGCTGCGACTTCAGCAATTTTCGGCTCCGCCTTCGCTCCCCAAATATCATTAATAATATGAGCACCAGCCTCAATTGCTTGCTTTGCAACTTCAGCTTTATATGTATCGATAGATATAGGCAATTTTACGTCTTTTGAAACTGCTTGAATCATCGGGACAACTCGCTTTATTTCTTCTTCTACTGATACTTTAGCAAAACCCGGGCGAGTAGATTCGCCACCAATATCAATAATATGAGCACCTTCACCTTGCATTTCTTTTGCGTGACGTACCGCAGCATCTACCTCGTTGTAACTCCCACCATCAGAAAACGAATCTGGTGTTACATTTAAAATCCCCATAATTAATGTCTTTTCATTTAAATTCAATGTATATTCGCCGCAGCGTAAATCATAATCCCACTTCAAACTACACATCTCCTCTTCGTAATTCATTTCTGCTCCATAATTTCTCTCTTTGCATTCCATAAAGGTACATTAAACTTTTTGTAACCACTCCTACTTTACCCGGGAAATCCTGCGCTTCTATACGATAAAGCGGAACAATTTCTTGAATGGAGTTTGTTACGAAGACTTCATCCGCTGAAAGTAGCTCATCTTTTGTAAAGAAACCTTCCTTTACTTCTATATTTAATTCTTCAGCACTCTTTATAATAAACGCACGAGTGATACCATTTAAAATCCCTGTCTCTAACGAAGGTGTATATAAAACATCACCTTTCACAAAAAATAGATTGGAAACAATACCCTCTGCAACATAACCTGCTTCAGTAAGAAAAATACCTTCCTTACTCACAACATTTCCAATTTCACGCTTCCCTAAAATATTATTTAAATAATGATGAGACTTCAGACGAAATGTTCCTTCCGGTGTATTTCGCACTTGTTTTAGAATAACACCTTCTTTTTCCACTACATCTCCTGGAGCTGTTAAAGGTTTTATAAAAACAATAACCGAAGGCTCTTCATACATTTCCGTTTGTAATCCTATTTCATCTATACCCGCTGATACATTAAAACGTACATATGCATGCTTCAATTCATTCTTAGCGAGTAAATCTTTCAAAATAAGCATCACGTCATTTTTTGTCATTGTCCATTTAATTTGCAATGTATCCAGCGCTTCTATTAAACGGTCATAATGATCATCCAATAAGAAAGGATGACCATTATAAATACGAAACGTTTCAAAAACTCCAAGACCATATAAATAACCATGATCATAAGGAGAAATTTTCGCTTCACTTGCTTCTACATACTGACCATTTACGTAAATTAACATAATGTTGCACTTGGACTGTATTTACAAATGAAATTCTGTAACAACTCTTTCCCATGAGAAGTCATAATAGATTCCGGATGGAATTGCACACCCTCTATCGGCAATGTCTTATGACGAAGTGCCATAATTTCTCCTTCCTCTGTCCAAGATGTTACCTCTAAGCAATCGGGTAACGTCTCTTTCTTAACAATAAGGGAATGATAGCGCGTCGCAGTAAACGGATTAGGAATATCCGAAAAAATCGTCTTTCCATCATGATGCATAAGCGACGTTTTCCCATGCATTAATCGTTCTGCACGGACAACCTCTCCACCAAACACTTGTGCAATGGATTGATGCCCTAGACAAACTCCAAAAATCGGAATCTTTCCAGCAAAGTATTTAATAACTTCCATACTAATCCCCGCTTCATTAGGACTACATGGACCTGGAGAAATCATTAGAAAATCTGGTTTCATATTCTCAATATCTGAAATGGTCACTTCATCGTTACGTTTAACAACGAGCTCTTGTCCAAGTTCTCCAAGAAACTGCACTAAATTAAATGTAAAAGAATCATAATTATCAATCATTAATATCATTTCTCTCACCTAACCGTTTCTTCGCTACGTTCTTTTGCACGCCATAAAGCAATCGCCTTTTTTAACGACTCTTTATATTCATTTTCTGGATTTGAATCAATTACAATTCCCGCCCCTGCTTGTACATGAGCTTTTCCATCTTTAGCAAGAAGTGTTCTAATTACAATATTCAATTCTGTATCTCCAGAATAACCAATCCAACCGATTGAACCTGTATAAATCCCTCTTCGAACAGGTTCTAATTCCTCAATAATTTCCATCGTACGTATTTTCGGGGCACCAGTAATTGTTCCCCCAGGGAATACAGCCTTCACTAAATCAAAAGCATCTTTATCTTCTTCCACCTCACCACGCACATTAGAAACAATATGCATAACATGTGAGTATTTCTCAATTACCATAAATTCATCTACTTCTACAGTGCCATATTTACAAACACGTCCTAAATCATTTCTTTCTAAATCCACAAGCATTACATGCTCTGCTCTTTCTTTTTCGTTCTCAATTAATTCTCTTGCTAATTCTTCATCCTCTTGCTCATCCGCGCCTCTAGATCTCGTTCCAGCAATTGGTCTTGTACTTACTTCAGTTCCTTGTTTCTTAATTAACAACTCTGGCGATCCACTAACAATTTGAAAATCCCCAAGCTCCAGGTAACCCATATATGGAGATGGATTAATTTCACGAAGACTTGTATAAATTTCTAGTGGGTGTGTCTGTAACGTTCTTTCTTGTCTCGTCGACAAGTTTACTTGGAACACATCACCCGCCCCAATATATTCTTGAATACATTCAACTGCCTTCATAAAGCCGGCTTCAGTAAAAGCAACTGCTTCACTTTTCTTTTCAGGACTTTCAAAGGGCACAGTCACTTCAGGCGCTTCTGTCATCCAAAGACTCTTCCACTCATTTAGCCGTTCTTTTGCCTCTTCATATTTATCTACATAATGCGTAATAACCCATAACACTTGTTCTTTTTGATCATAGACAAATACGTCATCAAATAATAAAAAGAAGATGTCAGGTATATTAATATCATCTTCCGCAAGAGAAGGCAGCTTTTCAATATAACGGATACAGTCATAACTGAAATAGCCAATTGCACCACCTTGAAAAGGCGGATACTCTGGGTTATAGTCCGTCTTCCATTGTTCCATATATTCTTGCATTAAATCTAACGGATTCCCTCGTTTTATTGTTTCCTTACCACTTTCACTTATATGTAACGTTTCATCCTTCCCTCGGATTACCGCTACTGGGTTCAGCCCTACAATGTTATAACGACCGCCACGGCCGCTTTCTAACAAAATATGTTGCGATTTACCCTGAGAAAGAAATTTATATTGCTTAAAGAAATCTAACTGATATGGAATAGAAAGCGCTAAAGATTTTCTTCGTTGCATATCAACACCCCGTCTTCTTTTATCCCACCCTCTTAGATTAACCAGCTCAAACTACATAAGTTATTTATATAGAGATTGATTATACTCGAAGGCTAGTGAAAATAATTTAATTATACTACCTCTTATTTTACATGAAGTTTTCTAGTCATTCACTCTTTTCCTATTTCCAATCCCAAAAGAAAAAGCACCCTTTTTCAAGGATGCTTTTTCAATCGCGTTTAATTATGATTCAAATTGATAAAGTGGTGTACTTAAATAACGTTCACCGTTACTCGGGATAATAACAAGTACCTTTTTCCCTTTACCTAACTTTTTCGCAACTTCTGTTGCTGCATAAATAACTGCGCCTGAAGAGATACCAACTAAAATACCTTCCTCTTTAGCCACTCTTCTCGCATATTCAAATGCTTGCTCTGTTTTCACTTGAATAATTTCATCATATACTTCTACATCCAACGTCTCTGGAACAAATCCCGCCCCAATTCCTTGAATTTTATGTGGACCTGGTTTCCCACCAGATAATACTGGTGAATCTGCAGGTTCTACTGCATAAATTTTAATATCTTTATACGCTTCCTTCAGTACTTCACCAGCACCAGTAATCGTTCCACCTGTACCAATACCTGCAATAAACGCATCTAATTGGTCGCCCATTTGTTCAATAATTTCTGGACCTGTTGTTAAACGGTGAATTTCTGGATTCGATTGGTTTTTGAACTGTTGTGGTATAAAGTAGCCATGCTCTTTTGCTAATTCAGTCGCTTTACGAATTGCTCCACCCATTCCTTCAGGCCCTGGAGTCAATACTAATTCCGCACCGTAAGCACGTAATAAATTACGACGCTCAATACTCATTGTTTCTGGCATTACTAAGATTGCATTATATCCTTTAGCAGCCGCTACCATCGCTAAACCAATTCCTGTGTTACCACTTGTCGGCTCAATGATTGTATCGCCCTCTTTTAATAATCCATTTTTTTCAGCATCTTCAATCATAGCTAATGCGATACGATCTTTAACGCTACTCCCCGGATTCATAAATTCTAATTTTAAGTATATATCTGCGCTGTCTGATTCTACGATGCGGTTCAACTTAACGATCGGCGTTTTCCCGATTAATTCTGAAACTGATTGTGCCACTCGCATTCCTGTCACTCCTAACACCGAGTATTTTTATTGGTTTTATCTATATTTAGATTTTGTCAGAAAATTCCCTGTTTGTCAATTCATTTGGAGGATTGCTCCTCTTAATTCCCTTATTACAAATTCTCGATTAAATTTGTAATATCTTCTTTAGAGAACTTGTATCGTTCATTACAGAAATGACAGTGAACTTCTGTCTCTTCCTCTTCTTCACGAACTTGCTCTAACTCTGTTTTACCTAAACTAATTAATACACTCTCAATACGCTCGCGTGAGCATGTGCAATTAAATTGAACATCCATTGTTTCTAATACTTTTACTTTATCTTCTCCAAGAACTGCATATAGTAGCTCTTCCGGAGAAAGTCCTTGTTCAATCAACGTTGATACAGGTGGAATCTTTTGTAAACGGTCTTCAATAAATGAAATCGTTTCATCTTGCGCACCCGGCATAATTTGAAGGATGAATCCACCTGCCGCTAATATGCTATCATCTCCATTTACAAGAACACCAACACCTACAGAAGAAGGCGTTTGTTCAGAAACTGCAAAATAATACGTAAAGTCTTCTCCTAATTCTCCTGAAACGATTGGAGATTGACCAATAAACGGCTCACGCATTCCAATATCTTTAATTACAGTTACAAACCCCTCTGTACCTACCGCTTGATATACACGTAACTTCCCTTGTTCTGTTCCTTCAAAATCAACATGCGGATTCGTTACATAACCACGTACATCTCCATTTGCATGAGCATCTACTAAGATAGGACCAATCGGACCGTTACCTTCTACCTTAATCGTTAACTTTTGCTCACCTTTTAACATTGCGCCCATCATTGTACCCGCAGTTAAAGAACGCCCTAGTGCCGCTGAAGCCGTTCTCCATGTATCATGACGTCTTTGCGCCTCACTTACTGTATTTGTTGTACGTACACTATACGCACGCACTTCTCCATCAAACGCTAACGCTTTTACTAAATAATCTTTCATACGTATTTATTCACCTTTCTCATGCTGTAAATTTGCATTACGTTCATATAACATGTATAAACCTTTTAACGTTAAAAATGGATCTACAATATCAATTACATTCGATTCTTCGGAAATTAATTTTGCTAATCCACCTGTTGCAATAACTTTAGGTTCTTGTCTAGCTTCTTCTTTCATACGCTTAACAATACCTTCCACTTGTCCAACATA
Organism: Bacillus sp. AP50; assembly: GCF_040492675.1. Classification (NCBI taxonomy): domain Bacteria; kingdom Bacillati; phylum Bacillota; class Bacilli; order Caryophanales; family Bacillaceae; genus Bacillus; species Bacillus sp. AP50. The sequence goes on along the minus strand of NZ_JBEUTW010000078.1, from coordinate 38,179 downwards.
ACCATAAAGAATACCCGATTGCATCGCACTTACTGTATTTTTCCCAACTACACTGCTTGGTTTTGTAATTTCGATACGAGGAAGTTTTGCTGCTCTGCTATATAAAGCCTCTGCTGAAATCATAATTCCTGGCGTAATAACTCCACCCATATAATGCTTTTCTTCGTTAATATAACAATATGTAGTAGCCGTACCAAAATCAACAATAATAAGCGGACTTCCATATAAGTGGATTCCTGCTACTGCATTTACAATTCGGTCTGCGCCTACTTCACGCGGATTTTCATATTTAATATTTAGCCCTGTTTTTATCCCAGGCCCTACTACAAGCGGTTTAATTTTAAAATATTTTTCACACATGCGCTCTAAAGCAAACATAATTGGTGGTACGACTGAAGACACAATAATACCTTTCACATCTTCAAACGAAAGACCTTCATGCTCAAGCAATTGCTTTACAAGCATTCCATATTCATCTTCTGTCTTATGACGATCTGTTTCCATGCGCCAATGCTGACGAAGTTCCCCCTCTTCAAACACACCTAGTACAGCATTTGTGTTCCCTACATCCAATACAAAAATCATATTCTCACCACTTATCTTATTTAATCTATATTTGTGCAGTATGTATAAAACTTATAAAAACATCATATCACACATACTTATATAATCAGCTTTCCTATCCTCATCATTTTACAAAAAGATTGCTCTCTATTTCAATTTTTAATACTAGTTTTACTTAAATTACTTTATCCACTAAGTTCTCAATAGTAATTAACAAAGGTTTTAACAAACAAAAAAGGAGTGACGATAGTCACTCCTTCGTTTCTTACTTATCTTCTTTATCTTCATCGTCTTTCTTCATGTTGATGTTTACTTTCACATCATCTGAAGATGTTGGACGTTCTGGCAATCTGCCGTAATCACATAAATGATTGATTTGCTCAGCATCTAACGTTTCTACTTCAAGTAACGTTTTTGCAATAAGATCTAGCTTATCACGATTTTCAGTCAGAATGTCTTTTGCACGAGCATAACATTCTTTCATAATCGTTTGCATTTCTACATCGATATCGTGTGCAATTGCATCACTGTAGTTTTGCTCTGAATGGAAGTCTCTTCCTAAGAACACTTGACCACCTTGCGAACTACCAAATTGCATTGGTCCAAGCTTATCACTCATACCGAATTCTGTAACCATACGTCTTGCAATGCCCGTCGCACGTTGGAAGTCGTTGTGAGCACCTGTACTCACTTCACCAAATACAATCTCCTCAGCTACTCGACCACCAAGTAAACCAGTGATTTTATCAAGTAACTCTGGCTTTGTCATGAAGTAACGATCTTCTTTCGGAAGCATTACTGCATATCCACCAGCTTGACCACGAGGGACAATTGTTACTTTATGAACGACATCAGCTTCATCAAGAACAACACCAATTACAGTATGACCCGCTTCATGGAAAGCAACGATATTACGTTCTTTTTCAGAGATAACACGACTTTTCTTAGCCGGACCTGCAATAACGCGATCCGTTGCTTCATCAATGTCACTCATATCAATTTTCTTCTTATCTTGACGCGCAGCTACTAAAGCAGCTTCGTTTAATAAGTTTTCAAGATCAGCACCAGAGAATCCTGGTGTACGAGTTGCAATTGCTCTTAAGTTGATATTCTCATCAAGCGGTTTATTACGAGCATGCACCTTCAGTACAGCTTCACGGCCATTTACATCTGGACGATCTACTGTAATTTGACGGTCAAAACGACCTGGACGTAATAATGCTGGATCAAGAATATCAGGACGGTTTGTCGCAGCGATGATAATAATACCTTCGTTTGCACCGAATCCATCCATTTCAACAAGTAATTGGTTCAACGTTTGCTCACGCTCATCATGGCCACCACCAAGACCTGCGCCACGTTGACGCCCTACTGCATCAATTTCATCAATGAAAATGATACAAGGAGCATTTTTCTTTGCATTTTCAAATAAATCACGTACACGTGATGCACCGACACCCACAAACATCTCTACGAAGTCAGAACCACTGATAGAGAAGAATGGAACGCCAGCCTCACCTGCAACAGCACGTGCTAATAAAGTTTTACCTGTACCTGGAGGTCCAACTAATAGGACACCCTTTGGAATACGAGCACCAACTTCAGAGAACTTACGAGGGTCTTTCAAGAATTCAACTACCTCAACAAGTTCTTGTTTCTCTTCATCCGCACCAGCAACATCTCTGAAACGAACTTTTTTCTTTTCATCATTATATAACTTCGCCTTACTTTTCCCGAAGTTCATAACACGGCTACCGCCGCCTTGAGCTTGGTTTAATAAGAAGAAGAATAAAATGAAGATGATGACAAATGGAATGATTGAAGTAAAGAATGTTACCCAGGCACTTGTTTCTTCTGCTGGTTGATACTTAACTTCGGCACCTTTCGCTTTATCATTAATTTTCTTTTGTAATTCCTCAGTATTTGGTGCATAAGTAACAAATTGTTCTCCTTGGCTAGAGTTATTAAATTGTCCTTTTACCTCAAATACACCATTTTTCGGTTGAAGTTGCACATTACGCACTTCACCGCTTTCTAGTTTAGTAATGAATTTGTCGTAGCTAACTGATGTCGTTTTTTGTGTCGAACCATTAAAATAGCTCACGATTCCAATTACTACTAAGAATATCAGTAAATAAAAGATGGTATTACGGAAGATACGATTCATTCCTAACCTCCTCTCACGGCATAAACACTATAGTAAATCGTAACATAGAAAAACTTTCCTATACAATTGTGAAGCCTATATTTAATTAATTTGAGTAAACGCTTGGTTTTAATACGCCTACATAAGGAAGATTACGGTACTGCTCTTTATAATCTAATCCATATCCTACTACAAATTCATGTGGAACAGTAAATCCAACATAATCCGCTTTCAGATCAACCTTACGGCCTGTTGGCTTATCTAATAATGTAACAATTTTTACAGACTTCGCTTTACGATATTTGAATAAGTCTACTAAGTAGCTTAGTGTAAGACCACTATCAATAATATCTTCGACGATTAAAATATCGCGACCTTCTACAGAAGTATCAAGATCTTTTAAAATTTTCACTTCGCCTGTTGAAACTGTAGAGTGACCGTAACTAGATACAGCCATAAAATCCATTTCAAGATATGTATCTGTTCTCTTTAATAAATCTGCCATGAATGGCATTGCGCCTTTTAATACACCAATTGCAAGAGGTACCGTGTTTTTATAATCCTCTGCAACAATTGCACCTAGTTCGCGCACCTTTTCTTGTATTTGCTCTTCAGAAATTAATACTTTTTCGATATCTTGATTCATCATTTCATTATCCTCCCGGAAGACTCCTTGCTTTTGTAGTGAATAATCATATATTTATCCTTCTTTGCCATCTCTTTCGAAATTGCAAATGCAGATCGCTTCAACAAGGGTACCCAAATAACGGTCCCACTTGCATCACAAACGACCGGCCATTCTTCTCTTTTTTCTTTCGGTACTTTTGCTTCGATAAAAATAGCTTTTATCTTTTTCGTGCCATTCATACCTTGTATTGACATGCGATCTCCATTTTCCCTAGAACGAATACGAAGTGGATATGATATATCATTATACTTAGCAACAAATACTGTTTCATTCATGTTACTTGGTATATCTTCGCTCACCTCTGTTACAAATTCATCCCCGTTCAATAGCGTAATGGTCCCGGGTACTGATAAATCTTGTAAAAAAGGAGAAACAATTTCTTGTTTAAATCTAAAGCTACACTCCTCGTATGTACGAACAATTTTCAAATCACCTGGAAAATCAAGTGAACCTGAAGGTTGTGTCCGCTTAAAAAACTCAATCACCTTGTCAATATGTATGGAAGAAAGAGAAGATGGAATCTTATATTCATAAAGATAGTTTAATATTAGTTGAATCCCTCTTCTTTGTAAAGGCATAGACATGGATTCAAAGGCAGGAATTGATAAGCTAATTTGTTTATCACTTTTTTTTGTAATTACTTTATTCATTTTCTCAAAAGCTAATTCCTGCAAATAAGCCTCATCCTCTTGCATCTGCACGCTAAATTTTTGGAATTTCTCATGCACTTGTGGATTTTCTTCTTTCAAATGAGGAAGGACATATTTACGTAATCGATTCCTTGTATATACTTCCTTTTTATTACTCGGATCTATACGTGGCATTAAATTTAGCTTATTACAGTAATCAACAATTTCTTCCTTCGTTACCCCAAGTAACGGCCTAATTAAATACCCATTATGAAAAGGACGCTTCACTGCAATTCCTGCATATCCTTTCGGAGTACTCCCTCTTACAAGACGCATTAAAATTGTCTCGACTTGATCATCTCCATGATGTCCAAGAGCAACATATCTTGCATCATATTTCTTCATTATTCTTTCCAAAAATGCATATCTGCATTCTCTAGCAGCAACCTGTGCATTCATTCCGTATTGCTGTTGATATTGTGATACATTAATCCTTATCGTTTCACAAATAATTCCCAGTTCTTCACAAAGGCCCTGCACAAACCGTAAATCCTCATGAGATTCATCATCTCTAAACATATGATCCACATGAGCTACTACAATTTCCAACTGTTTTTCCGCTCTTTTTTCTAATAAATAATATAAAAGCGCTAACGAGTCAGGACCACCAGAAACTCCCACAACAATTGTTGAATCATTTTTTAATACATCATGCCGCTTTACAAAGTCATCTACTTTTTCAACAAATGTATCTTTCAACTTCGTAATCACCTTTCATTAAACAAGAACAGCAACGTTAGTTGCCTTGTCTACAATGGTACAACTTTTACAAACATTGTGCAAAAAAAAGATATACAAAAATTACATTTTTATCTTACATCCTCCGTGTATATTCACAAAATTAATAACATTACCTTTTTCCACAAAAAAACCTAGGTATTCACCTAGGTTTTTAAAATCAAATTATAGATAAACATTCCACTTACATTTTACTGCGCCTGCATTCCTACAATCGGAATCGTAGCCCACTTCGGCATATTTTTCTTCACTTTTGCCACTACAATAGTCATATCATCATTTATATAACCATCACAAGAGCGAATCACTTCTTCCATAATGATATCAGCAATTTCTTGCGGGTCTTCGGTTTGCAATTCTTTAATTTTTCGTTTCATCCACAATTCATGATTCTCCACATGCTGTGCTCCCTCAAAAATCCCATCGCTCATCATAATAAGAATATCGCCCGTTTTTAATTGTTCACCCACCACATCAACTTCAACATCTTCAATGATTCCCATCGGCAAATTACTTGCTTCAATTTTCAAAATATTATTTGCGCGTTTAACAAAACTCGGCGTCGATCCAATCTTTAAAAACCTTGCACTCGCATCCCGCAAATCTACCATAGCTAAATCTAACGTCGTAAACATCTCTTCTGTCGTTCTCAAAGAAAGAATTGAATTGATAGACTTAATTGCTATTTCTTCATCAATGCCCGATTGGAGTATTTTTTGTAATAATTTCACCGTTTCCTTACTTTCCATATGAGCCCTTTGCCCATTCCCCATACCATCACTAATTGCAAGTGCATATTTACCAACACTTAAATCCATCATCGCATAAGAGTCACCCGAAACAAATCCACCGCCTTTTGCAGCTGTAGCCAATCCTGTATCAAGAGAATACGTCTTCGCCGAACCAAATGATATTAAACTATGGCCATTTGGATAAGAAGACTTTTCTTCATGTTTAACGACAATATTTTCTTTAAGGATATCCGAAAGCATCGGTGCAACTAACTTTTCACATTCACCATGTTCATTAGATGCAACTGGAATTAACATTTCAATATCAATACTTCCTCTATCTAAACAATAAATATCAACATGCTCTACTTCGACACCAAAATCACGGAATGCTTGCATAATCTGTTCTTCCTGCACTTGATGATTTTCACGCTCTCGTTGTATCTCCTTAGCAAAATCCTCCATAACCTTTGATACACCTAATAGTTGCTCCGCTACTATTCTACGATTTTCCTTCATTTGTTTTCGTAATTTTTGTCCCTCATAGAAGTGATCTAATTCACCCGCTACTAAATCCGTCACTTTTTTCCCTCTCACACAATGCTTGTCCCACTCACGAACTAATTTACGATTATGTTGTAGGGTTCCTTCTTCCGTTTCATTCATTATTTGTTTCATATAATCGTACGTTTTATCAAAATTCACTACCCAGCATTGATCCTTTTTAAAGCATGTTTGACATGTTTTCGCAGTAATTGTACTCAAAAACAAATCTGCTTCTGTCTCTTTATCTTCTTCCTCTACATACCCATATACAGAAAAGCTATTAGATAAAGCAGCAAATACATTTGCAAATTGGTTGATTTTATTTGCTGTAACATCACGCATCCTTCTTAAATATTGTTGTTGGTCTTGCGAATGCTCTTGTGTACCTGGCATAAATTTAGCAATACGATCCAAAACAAGCTTCGGTGTTAATAAGAAGATAACAATCGCTACACCTGACTCAATTAAAGTTGTTACAATATTTGTCTGTTTGTCCACATATAATGTAATTAAGCTTGTCCCAATTAATAAACCTAAACTAACACCTAAACGCTTCCCTTCTTTTAACAATCCACCAAGCAATCCAGAGAAAGCAAGAAGGCTAAGCTGAGACAAGCTAGACACATTTGCTAAACTTAATATTAGTCCTGTTACAACCCCTACTGTGGATCCTGTGGCAGCACCTGCAATAAATGCAAATACTAGCACTAAATACCTTGTAAAAATATGTTGAATAGAAGCATCATATACAAACCAATCTGTTGTACCCGTTAAAACAGATGCTAGTAATATAATCAAACAAACAATTTCTTCCGTCTCTAATGCCTGTTGTTTTCCTTTCCTTTCCACTAAAAGCGGGACGCTTTGTAAAAATATCATAGTTAATACGAAACTAAGCCCAGCCTCAATGGTACTAACGAGTAAATCGTACATGGTGACAGTTTGTTGCGCAAAATATACAACAACTAAGTGTGCGGTTAATGCGGAGATAAATACTTGAAATGGAACAAGTCCAACAGTTTTACGTGTAAATCGACTAAAGAAGATATTATAAATGAAGAAGGTAAAGATAGATGCAAAGGTAAAAAACAAATTATCTATCGATACCGAAAGAGCTCCTCCCATTAGAGCTAAAAATGCTAGCGGCATCTTATCCCGCTTCATAACATAAACAGCAGCAAAAAACGGCAGTGCAAACGGTAAAATATTTGTTAATATATATGCTCGTCCCAAAAGAAAACCAATAACAACAATAATAAATCCCCATCTAAAGAAAACTTGCTCAAATTTCATTCGCAACTTACTCGTCCACTTTATTCCTCCAAGCTGACTCTCATTCATTGCCAATGCACTTGTATTCATAGTATTCCTTCCTGCTTTAGGCATATTTTTAACACCACCTGCATAGTTTAATTACTGTCATTATAAAAGATGATTGTTGGTTTTTTTGTCAAAACAACAGTTTTCACTTTTATAATCGTTCGACTTTTTATTCGAAATAACTCTACAGATATACACGGTATGTAAGGTATTTTTGAGATTTTAATTAAATATTCAGAAAATATAGGGTGATTTTGTAGAAGTGTTGTATATCTTAATTTATTTAACAAAAAAAGATCATGCAAATTTGCATGATCTTTTTAGATGACCCGTACGGGATTCGAACCCGTGTTACCGCCGTGAAAGGGCGGTGTCTTAACCACTTGACCAACGGGCCGTTAAATTAAATATAGCGGCGGAGGGGATCGAACCCCCGACCTCACGGGTATGAACCGTACGCTCTAGCCAGCTGAGCTACACCGCCATGTCGTCTTATTTAACGGACAATTAGTATCTTACATCAGATACTAATTAAAGTCAACACATCTCAAAAACTTTTTTAAAAATATTTTTAACATATAAAAAAGCACCCTGAGCCATCACTCTGGGTACCTCTCTATATGTTAAAAACTAAACGTCCTTATTATCCGCGACGCGCGCCACGGCCACCACGTTTAGACTCTGTGTTACGCTTTAAAGAAGTTAAACGATCTTCGCTATCTTTTAAGAAGCGTGCCATCTTTTGCTCAAATGTTTCTTTCGGAGCTCGGTCGTTACCGCCACCGCGATTATCTCTGTTGAAAGAGCGATTATTACGTTGTGGACGTCCAGAACGTTGTTGATCACCACCGCGTTGGTATTCACCGCGTGGACGATCTCCTTCTGTTTTTTCACGTTCTTTCGCTTTTTTGATAGATAAACCAATCTTTCCATCTTTTTCAACATTAATAACTTTTACTTCTACTTGGTCGCCCACTTTTAAGTGATCGTTAATATCTTTTACATAGTTATCAGCAACTTCACTAATATGAACAAGACCCGTTAAGCCCTCTGGCAGCTCCACAAAAGCCCCAAAATTTGTAATACCTGTTACTTTACCCTGTAACTTGCTGCCTACCTCGATTGACATAAAAAAAATGCTCCTCCTTAGTGGTTAAAAAGTCAAATTTTACTTTATTATATATAATCCTAAAATATAGTGTCAATAAGACATACTCTACTTAGAAACAGGAAAAATTATCTCCCCTTTACCAGAGAAGAAATAATCCCTTCTAGCAATCTTTAATACGTACTCTTCATCATTTAACTTTTGAACTTCGTCTTTTAGACTTTTTTCTTTATTCGTTAATGAATCCAGTTCTTTTTTCATGTCCTTAACTTTTGCTTCTTTTGCTTTAATGGAACTGTTTTGTTGATAAAACGTTACACTAATACTCGCAATAATTGTAAAAGTAAAGACAAGAAAAACCGCTAAACGGCGATAAAGTCGCTTCCTGTTCTCATCCGTTTGTATTATATGCTCTTTAACAGGATTTGGACTCTGTTTTTCGATTGTTCTTTGTCTCAGTTCCCTCATTTCCGAGGTCCCCCTAACTTCTTTTTTATATGCTCCCATAGTTGGAAGATATGTCCCTTCAATTTTGCTATATATTGCAGGAACCCTATATGTTTCACTATAAAAAGTTTAACACGATTAGGGAGAAGTTTCCATATGAGCGAAGCAATAAATCGAACAGGCCAGAAAAAAACTTTCCATATGAAAAGTAATATCCAAATCACCATTTTCCATAACACATGTCCAATTGAAAGCAGTATACGAAATAAGAATAATATAAATGCAATAAATAGCTGCGCTATAATAATAACAGGTTTTATCATGAGTAGCTGTATAATTCGAACAAAAAAATATGTTGTTTGCATAAAAATATAGATGAGAAAATTTAACAGCTTCATGTATAGTGCCTTCAGTAAGCTTTGATATGCCGCAAAACCACATAATAATGCCAAAAACACATATATACGTAGCTCAGCTTCATTTACGAGAAGCAATACATAAAAGACGGATAATGCTTGGACAATCCAAAATAATATATCATGTATAAATACAAGCCAACGTTTACGTTCTTGGCGCTTTAAAAAACGTTGATATGTATCTAAAGACGCTCCAATCCAAGCACCCATTCCAATCATTGAAAGCATTGTATACAACTGAATTGTTAAGCTCATTTAAACAACTTACTAAAGAAACCTTTAGTTTTTTCCCCTTGATTTTCATCAATATACAGCATCTCATTAACTTTCCCTTTAATCGACACAATACCTTTTTCCACATCTAAATTTTTCATTTGTAAATTTTGACCACGAATTGTTAAAAAACCCATTACGGTCTCTAGTAAAAACTCTTCGCTATCAAAACTCTCTACCTGCTTCACACCGGTAATATCAATTATACGCCTGCCACGCATAATAATGTCATGCTCTACAGAAACATTTTGTTGATTAGAAGACGTAGGTGAGTAACCATTATTCACGTAAATCCCCCCATAGGTTTTTACTAGCTAATAGTAATGTATGAGGGGATAAATGATTTTAGAACAAGCCTTCTTCCGCTTTTACTTTTTCTTCACGAACTAAGCTATACATATTTGCTGCATCTTCTTTTTTAGTTGTTTCTTTTAATTCATTTATTTTCACAGTCACTATTTTTTGACCAAAACGAATTGTTAATTCGTCAGCTACTTTCACATCAGAACTTGCTTTTGCCACTTGACCATTAATAGATATTCTTCCTTGATCAGCTACTTCTTTCGCTAATGTTCTTCTTTTAATTAAACGTGATACTTTTAAAAACTTATCTAGACGCATATCAAATCCCCCTATTAACGCTCTGTCTGTTTCGCTTCTTCCCATAAAACATCTAACTGTTCTAATGATAAATCTTTCATCTCTTTATTCATTTCAGCTACTTTTGCCTCCATGTATAAAAAACGACCAGTAAATTTCTCATTAGTTGAACGTAACGCCTCTTCTGGATCTATTTTGTAATGACGAGCTATATTAACAAATGCAAATAGTAAATCACCAAACTCACCCAGCATCTTTTTCTCATCCATATTTGTAACCTCTTGTTGGAACTCTTGCCATTCTTCCAAAGCTTTCTCTATCATCGGTTGCACATCAACCCAATCAAATCCAACCTTACCAGCTTTCTTCTGAATTTCATAGGCGCGTAGTAACTGCGGCAAACTTTTGGGAACGCCATTTAAAACAGATTCTTTCACGAATCCTTTTTCTTGTTTTTTAATTTCTTCCCAATTTGCAATCACTTCATCAGCGCTGTTTACATCCGTATTTCCAAACACATGCGGATGGCGACGAACCATTTTCTCAGATAGAGTTCGAATGATATCATCTATAGAGAACCAACCTTCATCTTCTCCGATTTGAGCATGAAGCATAACTTGTAATAATATATCACCTAATTCTTCTACTAAGTGATCATCATCCTCTTCATCGATTGCTTCCAACACTTCATAAGCTTCCTCAATTAAATATTTCTTTAATGATTGATGTGTTTGCTTTTTATCCCACGGACAACCATTTGGACCACGAAGTTCCGCAATAATTTCTCTAAGAACATCAAACTGTTGATACAAGGACGCACGCTCCTGAACTGGCGGCACGTACACACTCGTTAAATTATTCAATTCCGTTTCATGATCTAACATGTACAACGGTACCTTCTTTACTTGTTCAAATGAAGTTCCTGCAGCTGTTACGATATACACTTCATAATCATCTGGTAACATCTCCATTAATGTTAATTTCACATCAGATGCAACGAATGCATCATATACTTGGCAAAAGATTAAATGTTGACGCAGTTCTAATTGCCCTCTTTCAAATGATGTAGCATCAAGTAATTGGAATCCTTCAATCGGATCAATCTTTAGACTTGCAAACATAGGATCAAGGAAACTTTGTCCACCCTCAATTCGCACTTCAACATTTGAAACTTCTCCTTTTTCCAACAGTAGCTGAACTGTTCTTTCTGCTACAAGTGGATGCCCGGGAACAGCATAGATAATTTCTGTACCTTCAGCTTGTTCTAGCAATTTATTCGCAATTGTTTCATATACAATTTCAAACGTATCATGTGCTTCATATACAGCATCAAAAGACGTATATTGTACGCCTTCTTTCTCCAATTCTTCTATAACTGGATGTTCTTTCGTTCTAACAAACAGATGGTCTGCTTCTTTTATTTTTCGATATACACCCATCGTTAGCTGATCTAATTCACCAGCTCCTAAACCTAAAATAGTAATGATTCCACTCACAACCAGTCACCTCTATCCACTCTTCTTCAATGAACCTTCTTTTTTCTCTTGTTTCATAACGGTTCCTAATTCTTTTTTTGTAAATACACGTAATTTCAAAATAAAAAACATATATGTCAATCCGCCAATGGCTACACCTAACAACGCTTCAAGTGTCGCGCTTCCTCTATGTTCCGTATCAATTACTAATCCAGACATCTGTAACACACGTGTGAATATCATTAATACAAATCCCATACAGATACCACTAATTACTATCCCTAACATATTTCGCTTATTGATAAGTGACCCTGATACAGCTCTCGTAAGCAACAAAGTATTTAGTCCAGAGATTATAATTAACGCACATAAAGTCGCAAAGGCTGCACCTTTCACACCAAAATAAGGCATGAATATATAATTTAACGCTAACTTTAAGCAACCTCCAAATACAACAAATAATGCTGGCTTAAACGTTTGCCCCAATCCTTGTAAAATAGAAGCTGTCGTAATTGACAATGAACTAAATAAAATAGATAACGATAAAATAGATAAAACATCTGATCCATCACTGTTTTCAAACAACATAATATTCGTAGGTTGAATAATACAAGTTAGTCCAATAGCTGCTGCAAGTCCAATAACACATGTTATTTTCACTGCTAACTTTACCTTTTCTTGAATAAAGGAAAGATCTCCTCTTTCCTTCGCCGCTGTAATAATCGGAATAAGTGACAACGAGAAAGAAGTCGTCACAACAGTACCTAATTGCATTAGCGGAATACTTCTATCATAAACACCCTTTAATACCTTTGCATTTTCAGCCTGTTCTCCCGCACCAATAAGTAAGCTGTAAAAGGACACTGAATCAGCCATCTGTATAAAAATAAGCACTAAATTACTAACACAAATCGCTAACCCCTGCCAAAAAAGGATTTTAACTATCTTCCTTTTACCCTTAATTCTCGCTGCACTTTTGAAGAATATAGAACGAAAATCTTGACGCATATACAATATAAGTACAATAATCCCAATAAGACCACCCGCAATTGAGCCTAACATAGCCCCTGCACCAACTGTATATAAATCAAATCCGTGAGCAATTAGGAATAGCGATAAAAATACAATAATAGAAACTCGAATTGTTTGTTCTATTACTTGCGAAACAGCCGTTGGCATCATATTATTAAATCCTTGAAAATACCCTCTTGCTACAGACAAAAATGGCATCAATAAGAATGAAAATGAAATAACACGTAGTAACTTATCTAAGTGTATATCGCCCATAGCTACCGCAATTGTTTCGGCCCCAAAAAACAATGTAAAGAAGCCTATAAAACCAATTCCTAATAAGAACCAAAAAGATACACAAATAATTTCTTCTGCTTCTTTTTGTTTTCCCCGCTCTAATCGTTCTGCAACCATTTTCGAAATGATAACAGGAAATCCATAAGTAGCTAAAATTAAACAAAATCCATAAAACGGGTAAATTTGTTGGTAAATATAAAACCCAATATCCCCCGCTATATTTTGATATGGAATACGGTAAAAAGCGCTTAATACTTTTGTAACGAAACTTGCAATCGTTAATATAATAGCCCCACGCCAAAAGGCTTGATACTTCTTCGCTTCCATACAAGAAAACTCCTTTTTCTATTCTCACCTCTCGTATTATATCATAAAGAAAAGAACAAACTCCCTTCCCAACACGGGTAATAATGAGTTCCTACACGTTAAAAATATTCAACGAAAAAAGGTAGCAAAGTGCTACCTTCATTCAATATACATATATCTCCAAATAATTGATTTCTCAAAAAGAAAGATCATAATTAGGAAAGATTGCTACTTCTAAAATCAATATACCCTTACTGTTCCATTTGTTTCGCTAAGAAACTGGCAGCAGTATTAACCGCTTTATGCTCGATCTCGCTTATAATAGCTTCTTTTGAAAAAATAATGACGGCTCCAATCGGATCTCCGTTTGCAACAATTGGTCCAACTGTATAAGAATGAACCTTTTCTGTTACACCATCAATAATGGAAATATCACTTTCATCCGTCATAATAACAGACTTTCGTTCTTCCATCGTTTTTTCAATTAAATCGCCAACACTTTTATTTAAGTATTCTTTTTTCGATACGCCTGATACTGCGATGATAGAATCTCGATCACACACAAGCACATTATGTCCTAAGCTGTCATATAAAGCATCAGCATATTCTTTTGCAAAATCACCTAGCTCACTAATTGGAGAATACTTCTTTAAAATTACCTCTCCATCGCGATCAACAAATATTTCTAGTGGGTCTCCTTCTCGAATACGTAAAGTTCTACGAATTTCCTTCGGGATTACGACCCTGCCTAAATCATCAATTCGACGTACGATTCCAGTTGCTTTCATTCTAATGCTGCCTCACTTTCTACTGATGATCAAAGTGGTGAATTTACCTGTTCATGTAAAAATCACCAACTGTTAGATATAGTATTTTACACATTAGTTCTTCTATGCACGTCGAATTGTATTTTTTTATCTTATTTTAGGCATTTATTACTTCTTTTTTTACATCTGGTAAGCCTTTTAATAAATTTTCAGCAATCGTTAACCACTTCGATGTCTCTAAGCCATTTGTTTTCATAACAATTTTCAATTGTGATCCTTCCATTCCTAAACCAATCATACGTCCAAAACTATTTCCGAGCATGAATAATTTTCCACCATCAATATTTTGACTTGCTTGTTCAGAAAACAGGAATGTTACTTCAAATTTATTCTGCTTAATTAATTCAATTTGTTCTTTCATTGCCAACACTTTAATATTTGCAATTTGTAATAAATAACCAACTTCTTGTGGATAATCGCCAAATCTATCGATCATTTCTTCCTGCAATTCTTCAATATCCTCAATTGCAGAAACACCTCTAAATTGTTTATACATCATAATTTTTTGCTTACTATCTGAAATATAAGCATCTGGTAAGTATGCATCTACCTCTAAGTCAATTTCAACATTAACTATATTTTCAGCCCCATCTGTTCCTCTACGCTGTTCAATTGCATCTTTTAACATTTGAGAATATAGATCAAATCCGACAGAATCAATAAATCCATGCTGTTCTGCCCCTAACAAATTACCTGCTCCACGAATAGATAAATCTCTCATCGCAATTTTGAAACCAGATCCAAGTTCCGTGAACTCTTTAATTGCTTGTAGACGCTTCTCTGCAACCTCTGACAGCACTTTGTCACGTTTATATGCAAAGTATGCATATGCAACACGATTAGAACGTCCAACACGCCCACGAAGCTGATACAACTGTGATAATCCCATACGATCTGCATCAAATACAATTAACGTATTTACATTCGGAATATCTACACCCGTCTCAATAATTGTTGTACTTACAAGAACATCATGCTGTCCTTCTAAAAATGATAGCATAACAGACTCTAATTCGCTTTCGTTCATTTTCCCATGTGCGTACGTTACGCGGGCATCTGGAACTAACATCGAAATTTCATCTGCTTTTCTTTCAATATCCTCTACACGGTTATATAGGAAGTAAACTTGACCACCTCTTGCAAGCTCTCGCTCTATCGCCTCTCGCATTAACGCTGGATTATACTCGACTACATACGTTTGGACTGGGAAACGATTTTCTGGTGGTGTCTCAATAACAGATAAGTCGCGCACACCAAGCATAGACATATGAAGCGTCCGCGGAATCGGAGTTGCCGTTAATGTTAATACGTCAACATTCGCCTTCAATTGTTTAATTTTTTCTTTATGTGTCACACCAAATCTTTGTTCTTCATCAATAATAAGAAGCCCTAAATCTTTATAAGTAACATCTTTAGATAAAATACGATGTGTTCCGATTACAATATCTACTGTTCCATCCTTTAAGCCCTTAATTGTTTCATTTTGTTGTTTCCTCGTACGGAATCTACTTAATAAGCCTATATTGATTGGATAATCTTGAAAACGCTCTCGAATTGTTTCATAGTGTTGCTGCGCAAGAATCGTTGTCGGTACTAAAATTGCAACTTGTTTTTCATCCATAATCGCTTTAAATGCCGCACGAATAGCCACTTCAGTCTTCCCATACCCTACATCACCACAAAGGAGCCTATCCATCGGGCGTCCGCGTTCCATATCTTTTTTAATCTCGTCAATAGAACGTAACTGATCCTCTGTCTCTTGGTATGGGAAAGATGATTCGAACTCTTGTTGTTCTGCCGTATCTGGCGTATATGCATAGCCTTTTGAAGCTTCGCGCTCAGCATATAGTTTAATTAGGTCATCCGCAATGTCTTGTACAGATTTTTCAACTTTCGTTTTAACCTTTTTCCAATCATTCCCACCTAATTTGTAAACTTTCGGATCCTTACCTTCAGATCCTACATATTTTTGAACTTGATCAATTTGTTCAATTGGAACGTATAGCTTATCATTACCTTGATATTTAATATTTAAATAATCTTTATGAACACCATTAATCTCTAATGTCTCAATACCTAAAAATTTACCTATACCATGATTTACATGAACTACATAATCTCCAACTTTTAATTCCGAATAACTTTTAATACGTTCAGCATTCGATAGCTTTTGTTTACGTTGTGATTTTTTAACTTTCTTATGAAAAAGCTCCTTTTCAGTAATGACAACAAGCTTTTGCATCGGCATTTCAAATCCTGCATGTAAATCACCTACAGCAATTTGTAACCTTCCAGGCAATAAAATATCTGTACCTTCTACAATATCTGCCTCAATATCATAATCACTTAAAATATGTTGTAATTTTTTCACACGTTCATCATCTGTTCCGAGTACAACAGTCGTAAAATGCCCTTCATTCCATCTATCAATTTCTGTTTTTAACAAATTCATCTGTCCATGGAAATCTTGCATTGTTTTACATGTTACATTAACAATATTTTGCGGATGTGTGTGTGCGATATGACGCAAGAATAACGTTAAATATACAAAACTTCTTTTTTTATGATGAAGAAACCCCTCGAATGGGTGAGAGAAAGATAAATCTTGAATAATTGTTCCTTCACCAAGAAGTGATATATACCATTCCGCCTCTTCTGTTTCAAGATGTGATGCTGTTTCTTGAATACGGGAAATCTCATCTAAAATTACAACACCATCTTCTGGTAAATAATCTATCAGACTAGCAGGTTCTTTATAGAAAATAGATAAGTATTTAAACATCTGTTCTATACTTTGCCCGTTTTTCAACATCTCAATTTCATGACTTACCGTCTCAAGCACTTTAGTCTTTAGTTTATCATCAGAAAGTTTTTGCATCGTCTTAGTCAAGCCTTCTTCAAGATGCTGAATTCCTGATTTTAATTCTTCCTTTGAAAATAAAAACTCTGTTGCCGGACCAAACCTAACGTTTTCTTTTTTACCTTGAGAACGCTGTTCATCCACATCAAATAATCGAATAGAATCGACTTCTGTATCAAAGAATTCAATACGAAATGGTAGTTCTTCAGTTAAAGGATAAATATCTAATATTCCCCCACGCAAACTGAACTCCCCTGGAGCTTCTACCATCGACTTACGTTCATAGCCAATATGATGTAAAGTATGCAAGAGCGCATCTAAATCAATCTCTTGCCCTAGATTGATTTCAACTTGCTTTTGCTTCCACAATTCTTTTATTGGTAAAAATCTACGCAATCCTGCCACTGGCGCTACAATGATTCCATTCTCTCCCGCAGCCAAGCGATTTAACACTTCTATACGTTGCGCCTTCAATTCTGGACTTGCAACTCCAATTTCCGATGCTATCAGTTCATTCACTGGATATAACCACACATCTTTTTCACCAAGTAACGCCACTAAATCTTCATGTACTTTTTGTGCTTGGTATAAGTTATGTGTCACGATTAATTGTGATTTTTTTGTTTTTTTATATAAAGCCGCCATTAATAATGAACGAGAAGACGTTGCCATCCCTGATATAAGTTGTTCTTTTAACCCATCTTCTAACCCATTAATAACCGATTGTATCTCTTCATTTTTATAAAATTGCTCTAATAAACCTATCATTTTTAAAACTCCTCTCAACATAAAGAGCAAGTCATTCTATTTTATGCAAATATTTTGGAAAAGGAAAACAGAAAAATGCTTTGGACATGCCAAAGCGACAACATTTTATTGCAGAAATTTTTCATACTCATAATACTCAGGATAAGATGCGAGCGTTTCTTGACACGATTCACAAATCGTTTTTATATATATATTTCCATTCTCATGAAAATGAATCATTTCTACTACTTCTTGCTCCGTTAGTTGAAATAAAACGTCGCTATATACTTTTTCTGCGTTAATGGAGCCTACATTACCTCCGCAGTGTCTGCAATAATAATACCCTTCCATACTAGCCTCCTAAAAATTCAATTACTACTAGTATGGGTAAAACAAAAGAGAAATATTCCCAATCTCATTTTTAACTATTGAAAGTATTCATGATTTGAAGAAAAGGCTTATTTAGCCACTCTTCACATGCATCCGCTGCTTTTTCAATAGAATGGTTAACATCCGGAATCTCTTCAGATGTAAAGCGTCCTAATACATAATCGACTACCTTCATTCCATTTTTCGGGCGATCAATTCCCATACGGATACGTTGAAATTCTTGTGTTCCTAAGTGCGAAATCGTTGACTTTACACCATTATGTCCACCAGCACTACCTTTCATGCGAAGACGCAATTTACCTACAGGAATGTCTAAATCGTCGTACATAACAACGAAGTCCTCAACATCAATTTTATAATAATCCATAAGTGGACGAATACTTTCCCCAGATAAATTCATGTATGTTAGCGGCTTTAATAAGATTACCTTTTCTCCATTAACAAACCCTGCACCAAATACACCTTTAAATTTTTGTTCATTCAAAGAAATGTTCCAACGCTTCGCAAGTTCATCAATGGCCATAAATCCAATATTATGCCTTGTTAATTCATATTCTCTACCTGGGTTCCCAAGTCCTACTATCAATTTCATTCTTGTACCACTACTTTCTTTTTTCGATACGAAAAGACGTAACCAATTTTGGTTACGTCTCATTCTATCCAATTAATTGAATAATACACTCACAGATTCTTCTTCGTATACACGAATGATTGCTTCTCCGATTAATGGAGCAACTGAAAGTTCATGTACTTTGTCGATTTTCTTCTCTTCTGGTAATACGATAGAGTTCGTTACAACCAACTCTTTAATGTTTGAATTTTGAATACGCTCAATTGCTGGACCAGATAATACTGGGTGTGTACAGCAAGCATATACTTCAGAAGCACCGTTCTCAACAAGAGCGTTTGCTGCTAATGTAATTGTACCAGCTGTATCAATGATGTCATCAATTAAAATCGCTGTTTTGCCTTCAATATTACCGATAATGTTCATTACCTCTGAAACGTTCGGGCGAGGACGACGCTTATCAATAATAGCGATTGGCGCTTTTAGACGATCTGCCATTTTTCTCGCACGAGTTACACCACCATGATCAGGAGACACGATTACGATATCTTTAAGACCTTTTGTTTCAAAGTAATCAGAAAGAATCGGTACACCCATTAAGTGGTCGATTGGGATATCAAAGAACCCTTGAATTTGTGGAGCATGTAAATCTAGAGTGATTACACGAGTTGCACCTGCTGTTTCAAGCAAGTTTGCTACAAGTTTCGATGTAATTGGTTCACGAGAACGCGCTTTACGGTCTTGACGCGCATAACCATAGTAAGGAATAACAATATTAATTGTTTTCGCAGATGCACGTTTTAATGCATCGATCATAATAAGTAATTCCATGATATGTTCGTTTACTGGGAAGCTTGTAGATTGAATAATGAATACATCGCAACCACGGATACTTTCTTCAATGTTAATTTGAACTTCTCCATCACTAAAACGATCAACAGAACATTTTCCTAGTCCTACTCCAATATGCTTTGCAATCTGCTCAGCAAGTTCCTTATTAGAGTTTAAAGAGAATACTTTCAAATTAGAATTTAGATATTGAGTCGACATCTAGATTAACCCTCCACATTATTATGATTTTTTCTTATTCAGCAATTGATCAACATAGTCTTCTTTGTTAACTTGACGTGCACGTGCTACCGATAATGCTTTTGATGGAACATTCTCTGTAATTGTAGAGCCTGCCGCCACATAAGCACCATCTTCAACTGTTACTGGAGCAACAAGGTTTGAATTACATCCAATAAATACCCCATTACCAATCACAGTTTTGAATTTATTCTTACCGTCATAGTTCACCGTAATTGAACCACAACCAAGATTCACGTCTTCTCCAACTTGTGCATCCCCGATATAACTCAAGTGTGAAGCTTTACTTCTATTACCAAAGACAGTTTTTTTGATTTCCACGAAGTTTCCAACGCGTACTTCGTCTCCAATAACTGAATCTGGGCGAATATGTGCAAATGGACCAACCGATACTTCTGTACCAAGCTTACTATCATGTACAGTAGATTGTCGAATTGTCGTACGATCTCCAATTTCACTATCGCGAATTACTGTATGCGGTCCAATTTCACAATCAGAACCAATTACAGTGTTCCCCTCAATAATTGTTCCTGGATGAAGAACTGTATCGCTACCGATAATTGCATCAGCAGAAATATAAGTGTTACTTGGATCAATAATTGTAACACCATTTACCATGTTCTTTCGGTTGATACGGTTTTTCATAATAATTTCCGCTTGCGATAGAGCGACTCTGTCGTTAACACCTAACGTTTCATCGAACTGCTCTGTTTGATAAGCTGATACGATATGACCTTCATTTTTTAAAATCTCAATAACATCTGGAAGGTAATATTCACCTTGCACGTTATCATTTGAAACTTTAGAAAGTGAAGCAAATAAAGCCTTATTATCAAAACAATACGTACCTGTATTGATTTCTTTAATAGCTAATTCTTTCTCATTTGCATCTTTATGCTCAACAATCTTTTCAACATGACCATTCTCATTACGAACAATACGGCCATATCCAGCAGGCTCTTCTATGTATGCTGTTAGCACCGTCGCCATTGCTCCTGCTTCTTTATGTTGCTGAAGTAATGCTTCCATTGTTTCAGCAGTTATTAGAGGCGTATCACCACAAATAACTAAAGTTGTTCCTTCTTCATTTGCAAGTACACTTGCAGCTTGATCTACAGCATGTGCTGTACCAAGTTGTTCTGCTTGTAATGCAAATTCACTTACGTTCCCTAGCTGTTCTTGTACCATTTCAGCACCATGTCCAACAACCGTTACAAGTTTCTGCAATCCTAATTGAGATACTTGATCGACTACGTGTTGTACCATAGGTTTTCCACATACAGGATGCAGCACTTTGTATAGCTTAGACTTCATACGTGTGCCTTTACCTGCAGCTAGAATCACTGCAAATCTGTTTGACATATAGACCCTCCATCGCAACCTATTTATCCATTAAAGATATTATCCTAAATCATCATATATTTCAAGAAACACATTTTAACTATTAAATTTTACCATAATTCTTATAAGATGTTTTACTCTTTAGTATCTTTTTTAAGAAATAAGCTATACTATTTAAAATGATTTTGAAAAAATTAGTAGTTTCTTCTTTTTATGTTAATAAATTATACAGTTTCCAAATATAAAGCAAAAAAAACAAACCCCTGTAAATGCTTACAGGAGTTTGCTACAAAATTATAAGGCTTTTTGTCAAAAGCCCTTTTCATTCGAATTTTACGAAGCACCTGCTTCTTCAAACTCAACCTCTTCTAACTCGCCTAAACGATGATACTCTGTTAAAACCGCATCTTGAATTTTAGAGCGTGTACCAGAATTAATTGGATGTGCAATGTCACGGAACTCTCCATCTGGAGTACGTTTACTTGGCATTGCTACAAATAATCCATTATTACCATCAATTACACGAATATCATGAACAACAAATTCATGGTCTAGAGTAATAGAGGCAATTGCTCTCATGCGGCCTTCTGTGTTTACGCGGCGTAATCTTACGTCAGTCACTTCCATCTTGTGTTCACCACCCTTTTCTAAATAAGCGATATATTTGTATAAATTCCACAAATTTTCTATTTTCCCTTTAATTTTTTAAAAATTTTTAAGATAAAAATTTTTAAAGTAGTTGAATATAGAGATTAGTGGAGGTTATCGCTTACAAAAGGTTACTTAACTAGGGCGATTACTTCAATTTCAACGGAAACATCTTTCGGTAATTTTGCTACTTGCACACAAGATCGAGCTGGTTTATGAGTAGAGAAATAAGAGCTATACACTTCATTCACAGCATTAAAATCATCCATGTCCTTTAAAAATACTGTTGTTTTTACGACTGTATCAAATGAAGCACCTGCTTCCTCTAATACCGCTTGTAAATTTTGAAATACTTGTTCTGTTTGTACTGTTACATCTCCTGTTACAAGCTCCCCATTTGCCATCAATGGAATTTGTCCTGAGCTATAGAACATGTTATTTACAATAATCCCCTGTGAATAAGGTCCAATTGCTTGTGGTGCCTTGCTTGTTTGAACAACTTTCATACTTTTCACCCTTTTATTATTTATTTTACTCTTTAAAAATAGTGTACGAAAGGCAGTTTGTCCATCTATTTTATAATCTATAAATAAAATAAAAAAGATAGAGCTATCTGCTCTATCTTTTATTCCGCCTCTACAAGCCCTTCATCAAATGGTGCAAGAGAATAATTCCCTTTTTCCACTTGAATCGTTTTTTCTTTCACATCAACTTCCGATAGACGAATTAATGATACAAAATTATTAATTAGTCGTTCTTCAATATCTGTGGATTCTACTAATACACCAATACCAACAACATTAGCCTTGAATTCTTCTAGCATACTCATCATACCTTGAATTGTTCCGCCAGCTTTCATGAAGTCATCAATAATTAAAACATTCGACCCTTCTGGAAGACTGCGTTTTGCTAACGTCATTGTTTGAATTCGTTTAGAAGAACCCGACACATAGTTAATACTAACAGTCGGACCTTCTGTTACCTTATTATCTTTCCTTGCAATTACAACTGGTACATCTAAGTAATTTGCCACTGCATAAGCAAGTGGAATCCCCTTCGTTGCCACCGTCATAACTGCATCAATTGGTTGCCTAGCAAAAACAGAAGCAAACAAACGACCTGCGCCATTAATATGGCGAGGATTACTCAATAAATCTGTCATGTATAAGTAACCGCCAGGCAAAATACGATCTGGGTTTTCAAATAAGCCACAAAGCTCATCAATAATTAGATCTGCCTCTTCTTCACTTATATACGGTATATATTTCACTCCTCCTGCTGCTCCTGGTATCGTTTGCAATGTGCCGACCCCTTGTTGTTCAAACGTTTGCTTAATAATAACTAAATCTTCACTAATGGAAGACTTAGCCGATTGATACCTTTCAGCAAAAAAAGTGAGAGATACTAGCTGACGAGGGTTTTGTAGCAAGTAATAAGTCATATCGACTAATCTTGTACTTCTTCTAATTTTCATACTCTCACCTCAAATCACGAATATTCTAAACAAATCATAACGTATTATACGTCTTTATTCAAGCGTTTCTCGCTCTCCTAATAAACGTACCGCATAGACTTGTTCACAAAATCCTTTTAATCCGTTATAAATGCGATGCATTCGTGAATCATGGTGTACAAGTCCAAATACAGTTGGACCACTTCCACTCATTAATACAGCATCTGCTCCAAATCGCTTCATCTGTGATTTAATACGGGCAACTTCAGGATGCATTCCAAATGTTACATCTTCTAAAACGTTACCAACAGTATCACAAATTCCTTTATAATCACCAGAATTTATGACATCAACCATTTTATCTACATTTGGATGTGTAACTCGATTTAACTTTAAATTTCCATACACATCAGCAGTAGATACACCTATATGTGGTTTCGCTAAAATAACCCAACAAGAAGGCGGAGTCTTTATATGCTCAATTTTCTCTCCTCTTCCAGTGGCAATTGCTGTGCCTCCGTATACACAGAACGATACATCTGATCCAATTTCTGCACCAAGCTCTGCTAACTCATCAATTGTAAGCCCTAAATTCCATAATTTATTAAGACCACGTAATGTCGCTGCTGCATCACTACTTCCACCTGCTAATCCAGCTGCTACTGGAATCGTTTTTTCAATAGTAATAGATACACCTTTTTTTACATTAAACTTCTCTTTTAATAATTTCGCTGCCTGATAAGCTAAATTTCGTTGGTCGTCTGGGACATACCGATTATGGGATAAAATTTCAATACGGTCTTCTGCTAATTCCGTTAGTTCTAGACGATCTGCTAAATCAATGGTTGTCATAATCATTTTCACTTCATGATATCCGTCTTGTCTTTTTCCCAGTACATCTAACGACAGATTAATCTTTGCTGGTGCTTTCACTAGTAGCTTCAATCTATTCACCCACTCTATGTACTCAATCTTTTATCGTTTATTTTACCATAAATTTATAGTAAGACGATGACACTTCCCTAATTATAACGAAAAGCATTCAGAATGAAACTACTTATGTAAAATGATGGCACCTTTTAGAGTACAAAAAGCCGAGGAATGTCTCCTCGGCTACCGTAGCACAGAAAGTATCTTACAACTACTGGTTTCGTTTCATTAATTGCTGTTCTGCAATTTCTATAGCACGTTTCACCATGTTACCAGCATCTTTCGCACGAATTCCGCCCCATCCTTCTTTCTGAACAACATCATAAAAGCCAAGCTCTTTTGCTAGCTCTTCTTTAAATTGGTTTGACATGACACCTCTTCGTCTACTCAATGCAGAGTCCCTCCTTATTTTGCTACGGTATAGTTAGTATGCAAAATAATATAGCTTTTCATTTATGGGAATATATGTAATGATATATGGATTATAAAATGACCTCATTATGAGGGTCTCCATAAAATGTTAACTCTACTGTCTCTGTTAAAACATCTGCATAACTATAAGATACACGTTGCAACGCATCTTCTTGTTGATCCAATTGTACAACAAAAACGGAACGGTATGTTTCTGCTAGTACACCTGATTGCTCCACAGTTTTTCTTCTTCCACTATTTGCTTTTAACATAAGTCGCTGTCCAAGATGGTGATCTAATTCGCTTTTAATTTCATCTAAACGTTTTGACATATACTTCGCTACACCTCGCTGTAATTTAGATTGAACACTTAAAGCACGATATATCTATCCTAATTATTAACCGCGATTCACAGCTAATATCATCCTGCGTTTGAATAGATAGAAGAAATACTATATTGTAAAAGTATCATTACGTAGTCTTTACGTTCTTACCTCTTTTTATCCAAATTCATTTAAATCCTTCCATACAAAAAAGCAAGATACATATGTACCCTGCTTACTCTTCGTAATGTTGAAAAGGTAATCCCGTTCGTAAAATCCCTCTCGTTTCAATTCCACCTAGTCCCTTTTCACCAGTAATTGTATTACGTACGACATCCCATACATTGACTCTCTCCATAAATGAAGTAAAACTAATTTTACCAACTACATATACAGGATCTAGTGCATGAATATTAATTCTAGATGGTGAACTAGCGAAATTGGCCCCTGCACGAATTAGTGCCTCAAAATGTGATTGACATGCCCCAGCAAAAATAACAAGTTGATCCAATGATGGATATTTTTTTCGCACTTCACGAACAGCCTGTACAAAATGCCTTGAATGCCTATATGCCGCTAAATCTCCCTTCACTCCTTTTGATTTTGTATATGCATCATGCCCTGTAATAACGAGAATGTCTGGGCGAAAGTGATCTATTAAGTCTACTACTTTTTCATGCATCTCCGTTTCTTTACAATGAATACCTTGAACAGGAACGCCAATTTTATTATATAAATCTAAGCACTTGCGCAAATATAAAGGGTCTCCATCTATATGCAATACACGTCCCGGCATTTGAAAATAATTTACCTCACTTGTGTATCCACCAGTTGAAGTATGTTCATGCCTTTGTTTCATCAGTACATAATCTTGTTGAAACAAACGATACGTGCGCTCCATTGTTTCTTTCTCACGCTTCACCCTTTTTTTATGTTCTCTTTGATCTATACTAATTAAATCTTCAAGTGGCGCATCCGCCACCAGTCTAATTTCCTCTCCAAACAATATAGCTATCTCGCCTTTTATTTCTATAATACGAAAAAGAATATCCCTCTTATGAGAATATCGTTCCACTAATTCTCCAACATGTAAAACCATTCTCCTACCTCCAAACTCATTAGGCCATCTTACCTGTTTTTAAAGTATGAATTTAGAGAGCGAAAGGTGACAAAAGGGACAGTTCAACTTGAACTGTCCCTTTCATATTCTTATGATAATTTATGAAGAACTAATGCATTACTTAATGTTGCAAACTCTTCAATAGATAGCGTTTCGCCTCTTCGCTTTGGATCAATTCCTACTTCTGTTAAAATTCGATCCAATAACTCCTTATCTTTCGGGAAACCATTTAAATTATTTGATAAATTATTCATTAAAGTTTTACGGCGCTGTGCGAAACTTGCTCGTACTACTTCAAAGAAAAACGTTTCATCTGTCACCTCTACAACCGGTTTAGGACGCTTTAGAAGGCGGATAATTGCAGAATCAACGTTTGGCTGTGGTACAAACACTGTACGTGGTACAGTCATAACTGTTTCAACCTCTGTATAGTACTGAATGGCAATCGATAAAGAACCATACTCTTTCGTTCCAGGTTTAGCAGCTAAACGATCTCCAACTTCTTTTTGCATCATAACAACAAATCCACGAACTGGTAACTTTTCTTCAAGCAATTTAAATAAAATTGGCGTTGTAATATAGTACGGTAAGTTAGCTACTACCATTACATCTTGCCCTTCTTCAAATTGCTCATTAAATACTTCATGTACATCTGCTTTTAGTACGTCTTTATTAATAACTGTAACATTACCATATGGCGCTAACGTCTCATCTAAAATTGGTAATAGTCTTTGATCAATTTCAAAAGCCACTACTTTTTTAGCACGCTTCGCTAATTGCTCTGTTAATGCACCAATACCTGGTCCAATTTCAATTGCACCACTTTCTGAACCAATTTCTGCATGATCGACAATACGATTTAATACATTTGTATCAATTAAAAAGTTTTGTCCTAAACTTTTTTTGAATGAAAATCCATACTTTTCAACAATGTCTTTTGTACGATTTGGCGTTGCGATATCCTTCATTTTTTTTCCTCCTGTATTACTTGCTTATAAGCTTCTGCAAATGATTCCTTTGAAACTTGAAACATCTGTAATCGTTTATGTAACTGTTTTGCATTTGTATAACCAATCTTTAATAGCTTACCCATTCTTTCTCTGCGGCTCTTTGCCATTTCTCCGCCCACTAAGCCTGCATCGACTAAATCACTCCAACTAATTTCACTTGTGTAAGCTTCCATTTCTTCATGTATATTCTCTAGAGCACGGCGAATCGACTCATTAGAAGCATGTTCAATCCCAACACCCTTTTTCCTTTTAGCAAGCGCTTCTTCCTTCGGTAAAAAAGCATGCTTACAGCCAGGAACCTTGTCAGAAATAATTTTTCGAATACGCTCTCCAGGATAATCCGGATCTGTGAAAATAATAACGCCCCTTTTTTGCTGCGCTAATTTAACTTGCTCAATAACATGATCACCGATTGCTGAACCGTTCGTTTCAATTGTATCCGCATCAACAGCACGCTTAATCGCAACTGTATCATCTTTACCTTCTACAACGATAATCTCTTTTATTTTCATGCTTGCCTCCACACTCATTTCGTCTCTACTTAGTAAAACAAAAAAATGACGACTTTTCCATTATTATTTTCCCCATTCTTATATTTTAAAAAATAGAATAGAAAAATCTTTGTTCCCTGTCCTTATTGTAACACTTCATCATTCACATTTATTTTCTTCATTACTTCTACTAGTTTTTCTCAAAATAAAAAAGAACAGGTTTCCCCCGTTCTTTTTATTCAACACCAAATAAAACTTTTGCATTTTTAGTTGTCATTTCTGCTACTTCCTCATAAGAAATTCCTTTTAAATTCGCAATTTCTTCTGCTACGAGTTTTACATAACTCGGTTCATTTCGTTTCCCGCGAAATGGATGCGGCGTTAAATAGGGACAATCCGTCTCTATTAACAATTTCTCTAATGGAATCTCCGTAGCAACTTCTTTCGGTTTCTTAGCGTTTTTAAATGTAACTGGTCCACCTAACGAAATTAAAAAGTTCATATCAACACATCGCTCTGCTACTTCTACGCTACCGCTAAAGCAATGCATAATGCCTCCTACTTCAGCTGCATTCTCTTCTTCTAGAATATCGACAATATCTTGAGTTGCATCGCGGTTATGTATAATAATCGGCAAATTTACTTTTTTCGCTAATGCAATTTGTTTACGAAATACTTCTTTCTGTATTTCTTTTGGGGACTTATCCCAGTGATAATCTAAGCCCATTTCTCCAAGTGCAACGACTTTAGGATGAGAAGCAAGTTCTTCTAACCAAGCTAAATGTTCTTCTGTCATGTCGATTGCATCAACTGGATGCCAGCCAACCGCAGCGTAAATAAAATCATAGGCTTCAGCTAATTCCATCGCCTTTTTTATCGTTACTTCATCAAAACCAACAACAACTGTATAAGTAACTCCCGCTTCTTTCATTCGGGCAATAACCTCTTGCAAATCTTCTTCGAATTGCTCTGCATTCAAATGTGAATGTGTATCAAACAACATAATACATAACTCCTTTTATATTGAAATCAAGTTTATTCTACAAAAATAAGTTCTTTAATAACTTAACGATAACAATACTACAATCTTAATGCAAAAATAGAGAGTGTAAAAAGAAAAAAGACGCTTCACACATGTTACACGTGAAACATCTCTTTTTTTGTCTTAATTACTTGATTTTTGTACCATTTGGTAGATTTTGGTCAATTGATGCTAATGACAATACGCCATTCTCTTCACCCGCTAAAATCATACCTTGCGATAATTCACCGCGTAATTTTACAGGTTTTAAGTTTGTTACACAAATAACCTTTTTACCTTTTAAGTCTTCCGGCGAATAGAATTTTGCAATTCCAGAAACAACTTGACGCTTTTCTGTGCCTAAGTCTAGTTGAATTTTTAACAACTTGTCTGCTTTTTTCACAGGTTCAGCAGATAGTACTTCAGCTACGCGTAATTCTACTTTAAAGAAATCATCAATTGTAATTTCTTCTGCCTTCGGTTCTTCTTCTTTTTTCTCTTCTACTTTAGGAGCAGAGCTTTTCATTTGTTCTTTAATGTACTCTACTTCCACTTCCATTTCTAAACGAGGGAAAATTGGGTTTCCTTTTTCTACTTTTGTTCCAGCTGGAATGCAGCCAATTGTAGATAGACTTTCCCAAGATTTATGAGCTTCATCAGTAAGGCCAAGCTGAGCAAACATCTTGCTTGGTGCTACTGTTAAGAATGGCATAAGCATAATACCTGTTTGACGAAGTACTTCTGCTAAATGAGCCATTACAGAAGCTAACTTTTCACGATCATTCTCATCTTTTGCTAATACCCATGGTTGTGTTTCATCAATATATTTATTCGTACGACTAACTAGTTGCCAAATAGATCCTAACGCTACAGAGAACTCCATATTCTCCATTGCTTCTTCTACTTTTTTCAAAGTATCTTGTGCAAACGCTACTAACGTTTCATCAAATTCCGTCACATTTTCTTTAAATGCAGGGATTTCTCCGTTAAAATACTTATCAATCATAGCTACTGTACGATTTAATAAATTACCTAAGTCATTTGCTAAGTCGAAATTAATACGCTCCACAAATCCTTCTGGTGTGAATACACCATCAGATCCAAATGGAACTTCACGAAGTAGGTAATAACGTAATGCATCTAATCCGTAACGATCGATTAATGTAACTGGATCTACTACGTTTCCTTTTGACTTACTCATCTTTCCATCCTTCATTAAAATCCAGCCATGAGCAAAGACTTTCTTCGGAAGAGGTAAATCTAATGCCATTAAAATTATCGGCCAATAAATTGTATGGAAACGAACAATTTCTTTCCCAACTAAATGCACATCTGCAGGCCAGAATTTTTTATATTTCTCTTCATTTGCTGTTCCATAACCTAACGCCGTAATATAGTTAGATAATGCGTCAACCCATACGTAAATAACATGTTTTGGGTTACCAGGAACACGAACTCCCCAGTCAAATGAAGTACGAGAAACCGCTAAATCTTCTAATCCTGGTTTAATAAAATTATTAATCATTTCATTTTTACGAGACTCCGGCTGAATGAAATGTGGATTATCTTCATAGAACTTTAATAGTCTGTCGACATATTTACCCATTCTAAAGAAATAAGATTCTTCACGAACAAGTTCTACATCATGACCACTATCTGGGCTTTTTCCTCCAACTACTTTGTCGCCTTCCATAATTGGATCTACTAATTGATGCTCTGTATAGAACGTCTCATCTTGTACAGAATACCAACCTTCATATTCATCAAGATAAATGTCACCTTGATCTACTAATTGCTTAAAGATTTTTTCGACAACATCTTTATGACGATCTTCAGTTGTACGAATAAAATCATCATAAGAAATATCCATCTTCTCCCAAAGCTCTTTAATTCCTGCAACAATGTTATCAACATATGCCTGTGGCGTAATATTTAACTCTTCTGCTTTCTTTTGGATCTTCTGTCCATGCTCATCAGTTCCTGTTAAATAATGCACATTATAACCTTGCATACGCTTATATCGTGCCATCGCATCTCCTGCTACTGTCGTATAAGCATGTCCAATGTGTAATTTTCCACTTGGATAATAAATTGGGGTAGTAATATAAAAGGACTTATTTTCCTCTGTCATTGTTTTGGACCTCCCGAATAACCTCATATGTATTTATAAACAGTATATCAAAAACTCATATATAAAGTGAAACTTTAATCAGTAGGGTTTTTGTTCCTCCCCACTAATTATTAGCCCACATTAATTGGGCTTTTACGAGCAGCCCAAATCTAACTTATCTTCTTTACGCCAACCTAATTTTAAATTTAGGTCTTAATGCTCGATATCTTTATCATCTATTGCTCATATTTCACAAAAATATACAATCTCCACTTTTAATTTATTATTTTTTCAGAAAATAATGTAAATAATTGTGGAATTTCCTCTCAATCTATTATATATAAGAAATAAGAAATCTATAAATCTTTTTAAAAAATATAGAATTTAAGAATTGACGGAAATGTAAATGATTGGTATCATATGTCCATAGGGTATTTTGTCGAAAAATGACGAATCTAAAAATAGACTCGAAACTTATAAACTATTTATTTAGGAGGAAAAAAATTATGAAATCTACTGGTATTGTTCGTAAAGTTGATGAATTAGGTCGTGTAGTAATTCCAATCGAATTACGCCGTACTTTAGGTATTGCAGAAAAGGACGCTCTTGAAATCTATGTTGATGACGAAAAAATCATCTTAAAGAAATATAAACCAAACATGACTTGCCAAGTAACTGGTGAAGTATCTGACGGTAACCTTTCTTTAGCTGAAGGTAAAATCATCTTAAGCAAAGAAGGCGCTGAGCAAATCTTAAACGAACTTCAAGATTATATCGAAACAGCAAAATAAGCTTCTCAATTATGAGAAGCTTATTTTTTATCGACATGATAGATTTGATATACATCTCTTTTCGACAAATCTCGATCTTTAGCGACTGTTTTAATCGCTTCTTTTGAATTCATACTTTTTTCATTTATATAATATTCAATATGATCATATACCGAAAGAGATTCCCACCATTGTTCTTCTGGAGCAGGTTCTTCTGTTGAACCAGCTACTAAAATACAAAACTCACCACGTACTTCATTTTGCTTCGTCCACTCAATTGCTTCTTCGATTGTCCCTCGAATAAATTCCTCAAATTTTTTAGTTAACTCTCGACATAATACAATCTCTCTATTTCCCAACACTTCCTGCATCGAAATTAAAGTATCGTCTAAACGATGAGGCGCTTCATAAAACATCATTGTAGTTTGTACATAACGAAGCTTTTCTAACTCCATCTTTCGTTCCTTTTTGTTTCTCTGCAAGAAACCATAGAAATAAAACTGCTTTGTTTCAAGACCGGATGCAATTAATGCTGTAAGGGCTGCATTTGCTCCAGGAAGCGGAATTACATGATATTGCTCAGCTACTGCCTCAACGACAATATCGTAACCTGGATCAGAAATACACGGCATACCAGCGTCGCTAACAAGTGCTACATTCTTTCCATCCTCTAATTTCTCTAATAGTTTCTTCCCACTTACTTCTTTATTGTGCTCATGATAACTCGTAACAGGTGTTTCAATTTCAAAATAATTACAAAGTTTTTTCGTTTGTCTCGTATCTTCAGCAGCAATTAAATCAACTTCTTTTAAAATTCGGATTGCACGAAATGTCATATCTTCTAGATTTCCAATAGGAGTTGGTACTAAATATAAAACTCCCTTTTCATTTTGTTGAAAGCTTTTTTGTTGCCACATAGCGTTCTCCTTTTTGCATATATGCCTCTTTTTGTTTTCTCGTTAATTGCTTAAAGTAATACTCCGCTTGCATAGCTGTACGCTTATCATCGTGGGTCTCTACATATTTTAAAACAACAGGAAGCCTGACGCGTGTATACTTAGCCCCTTTGCCGCTATTATGAGTCTGAATTCTCTTTTCTATATGGTTTGTATATCCAGCATAATAACTTCCATCAGAGCACTCTACCACATAAAAAAAGTGCTTATTCTTCTCCATATAAAATCGAACGTAGCTCCTTTGTATATTCGTTATTGTTCTCATATACAACGAGAGGCGGTAAAATTTTCAAATCTGCATTTCCATCCTTAATTCCTTCAATTAACAATGTATTTGCTTCTTTTCCAACCTTAGGATAAACAAATTGCACGCGCTTTGGTTCAATTTTATATTTACGCATTAATGTGACAATGTCTAGTAATCGCCCTGGACGATGTACAAACGCTACTTTCCCACCTTGTTTTACTAACTGACTACTTACAGATACAACATCTTCTAATGTACACATAATTTCATGACGAGCTATCGCTAAATGTTCATTCATATTTTTCTCTGAAGTTTGAGGTGTTTGAAAATATGGTGGATTACATGTAACAACATCATATTGATGACGCCCAAGTTTCTCTGGCATATCTTTCAAATCTCCATGTATGAGGTGAATTCTTTCCTCCAACCCATTGTATTGAACACTTCTTACTCCCATATCATATAAGCGTTCTTGAATTTCCACCCCAGTAATATTTCCTTTTGTTCTTGTACTTAATAGAAGGGGAACAACCGCGTTACCTGTACACAAATCAAGTAAATTCCCCTTTTGAATTGGTACCCATGCAAAATCTGCAAGTAAAACGGCATCTAAAGAAAAATTAAATACTGATGGGCTTTGTATAATCTTCATGTCTTGTGCTAATAAGTAATCTAAACGTTCATCTTCATATAAATTCATATACTGCTCCTTTTCTTACCCTTAACCTACCCTATTTCATGTATAAAAAATTACCTTTCCAATTATAATTGGAAAGGTAATTTCACTTTTTATTTAAGAATGACAGACAGAATAAACAATCTCCCTCTTTACGTACACTTCCATAATGTAGATTGCAAATATGAAAACCTTCTTGATACAGTCTCGCTAAATTGTCATAGCCTTCACCAATATCTGTTTTCGGCTTCACTTCTTTACGTTTTTGAGTTTTTTGTTTTTCTTTATTCTGCACTTCTTCAAAACGGTGTCGCAAATTGTTATTTTCCATTTTTATATGCTGGTTTTCTTCCAACAACTCTGCAAGATGCTGTTTTAACTCTCCCAACTGTTTATATAAATGTCCAATTTGCTCTTCCATACTAGAAACCGATTCAAAAATATCTTTTTTCTCCACAAGCACCCACCTCATTAATCTGTGGTTTGACTCGAAACGACCCCTTTATTCACTAACTCATCTAACGTATATTCTACTATCCGTTCCTTGTCTACTAGTTCCACTTGAATTAATCTTTCTAAAATATTTAATCCGATAACACGGCCAGTACCATGCGGGGTTTGTATACGTTGATCTAAATCAGGAAGTTGTTCCTTTGCTGCCTCATATTCATCATTCTCATATTTTAAGCAACACATTAAGCGACCACATAAACCAGAGATTTTTGCAGGATTTAATGATAAATTTTGATCCTTTGCCATTTTAATGGATACAGGTTCAAAATCCCCTAAAAAAGTAGAACAACAAAGCATACGACCACATGGACCAATACCACCTAGCATCTTCGCTTCATCACGAACACCAATTTGTCTTAGTTCAATTCTTGTTCTAAAAATTGCGGCTAAGTCCTTCACTAGTTCGCGGAAATCGATCCGACCATCCGCAGTAAAATAGAAAATAATCTTATTACGATCGAATGTATACTCTACATCTACAAGTTTCATATCAAGATTATGCTCTACTACCTTTTGTTGACAGACTTGATATGCTTCTTTGGCAGCATGTTTGTTCTCTTCAACAATGGTACGATCATTTTCATTTGCAATACGAATAACCTTTTTTAGCGGTAATACAACGTCGTTTTCATCAACTTGTTTTTTGGTAATAACTACTTTTCCGTATTCAATACCTCTTACCGTTTCTACAATGACAAACTCATTTTCAGAGATATCGAACTGGTTTGGATCAAAGTAATATACCTTTCCGGCCTTCTTAAAGCGAACACCTACTACATCATACAAAACGGTCATCCCTCCTGCAACCGCAACACTAACTGTTCGAACACAAGCTGCGCATTTACATTAGCGTTGATTCTATTTTTTGCCTCTAATATATTAAAGAGAGCTGATACAATGCGCTTCTGAGCATAGGAAAACGATTCAAACATCTCTTTCTGATCATGAAAAACAAGACGATCTTCTTCTCCAAGTTGAACATATAATAAATCCTTATAAATAAGGAGTAACATATCTAAACCTTGCTGTAATTGTTCTTTCTCTCCAAAGTGTTTTCCCCATTTTTCTTGTACAAAAAAAATAGAGGTTTTATCTTTTTCGAGCGCTTCACATAATTTTATCACTAAAGCTCGTGCTTGTGCAAACCATTCATCACTACATAAAGCTAAAGCTTCATCAAAACTATTTGTAAGTTGAGCAGCAAGTGTCGATAAAGATGCTGTAATCCCTTCATCCTGTAATCTTCTAATTAAAGATTCCGTAGGTAACGGTCTAAACGTAACAACTTGGCAACGAGATAAAATCGTATTTAAAATTTGATGACTTTGTTCAGTAAGTAAAATAGCAGTTGTATCACTACTTGGTTCTTCTAAAAATTTCAAAAGTGTATTTGCCGCATTTGCTGTCATACGATCTGCGTGCTCAATAATATATAATTTTTTATTTGCCTCTAATCCTGTTTTTGAAAACTCTTCTTGTAAATCATGAATTTGCTGCTTTTTAATAGATAATCCGTCTGGTTTTACAATATGTAAGTTAGGGTGGTTACCTGAATCAATTCGCTTACAGTTTGTACATACATGGCAGGGCTCTACCCCATTCCGCTCAGAACAGAGGAAACTCTTTGCCATTTGAATTGCTGTCGCAAACTTTCCTGTCCCTTTCCCTCCCTCTAACAAGTAAGCGTGGGATATACGCTCTTTTGCAATGCTATTCATCAACATTTTTACACCGATGGGTTGTATAGCAGAAAGCTGCTCCCACGTCTTCGTCATAATGCATACCTCACTTATTTCATTCTTTCCTTCTATTATAACAATTTATCTTCTATAATCTGAACAACTTCTTCTATAAGTTTTTCCATCGGCTGATCAGCATTTACCAATACAATACGATCCGAGAAACGTTCTACAACTTGTAAATACCCTTCGCGCACACGTTTATGGAAAGAGATATCTTCCATATCTAGTCGATTTACTTCACGTCCTGCATCTTTTTCAATCCGAGCCAAACCAACCTCAGGCTCAATGTCTAGATAAATTGTTAAACTAGGCATACAGTCCTCTGTTGCGAAACGATTTATTTCAAATACCTTATCCATACCCAATCCTCTTGCATAGCCTTGGTATGCTAAAGAGCTATCTATAAAACGATCACATAACACGAGGTAGTTCTCATTAAGTGCTGGCATAACTTTTTCTACTAAATGTTGTCTGCGCGCAGCAGCATAAAGAAGCGCTTCTGTACGTGCTTCCATCATCGTATATTCTTGTTTATGTAAAATCGTCCTAATGTCCTCAGAAATTGCAATACCGCCTGGTTCCCTTGTCGCCATTACCTTTTGTGCTTTTTTTTCAAAATATGGCAATAAGCTTTTAATTAACGTTGTTTTACCTGAACCTTCTGGGCCCTCAATTGTTACAAATAATCCCTTCATCCTAAAACCTACTTTCTATATCATACACTTTCATATATTTCGTATTACCTTGAAAACGAGCTCCTGCTCTCTCTAAATACATAATTTGCTCTTTATGCTCTGAAGTAATTCTCTCTCCATACATAATCAATGGAATTCCAGGTGGATACGGAATCACCATTTCCGCCGCTATCATTCCAACAGCCTCTTTTATAGATACTATCTTTGTTTCATATCCGTCTAGTTGTTTATACGTATACGGTAAACGAGAGAATTCACCTTTATAAGTATAACGAATAGATTCCCTCTTGTCTTTCACCTCATAATGTTGCAATGCTACTCGGATCATCTCTATAACCTTCATATATCCCTCATTTACTTGTAAGGGTAAAATAAATAGGACATTGTACGGATCAGCCATCTCTGTATATATACCGACCTTTTCAAATACAGACTGTAATTCGTACCCTGATAACTGACAACGAGTTTGTACGGTGACCTTTAACTCATCTTGCAACGGATATTCTAAAATGGCGATTTGGGGAATAGAACGTAATTGTTCCTTCAATCTTCGTAAAAACTCAACAATTTCACTGTGACCTTCTTCTTTTATACGCGCCATTGTAAAGCGTGCTATATCCAAGGAAGCCATAATTGGATACGATGGACTACTAGATTGTAGCATACTTAAATAAGTAGTAACCTTCTCTTCGTCTACTAAGTGACTATTTATATGTAAATAGGAACCCATTGTCATTGCGGGTAATGTTTTATGTGCAGAATGAACTACAATATCTGCACCATATGTTAATGCTGACTTCGGGAATGGTTCTCCCAAGCACAGATGTGCCCCATGTGCCTCATCTACCAAAACAGGGATTTTATGTGCATGTGCAAAAGCGATGCTTGCCTCTAGATCCATACCCATACCCATACCATAATAATTAGGATGCGTTAAAATGAGTGCTTTCGCATTTGGATACTTTTCAATTGCTTTCTTAATAATTTCGTTACGAACTCCCACCGGTACGTTATAAGCTTCATCAATCCATGGATCTAAAAAAATGGGATTTGCTCCCGCAAGTTTTAAAGCATTAATAATTGATTTATGGCAATTTCTTTGTACAAGAACAATATCATGTTCCCCGCAACAAGACAAAATCATTGCTAAGTTCCCGACTGTTGAACCATTAATTAAAAAATAGCTCCTCTTTGTATTATAAACTTCAGCCAATAATTGTTGTGCCTCATCTATACATTCAAACGGACTATGCAAATCATCTAGTCCTGCTAACTCAGTTACATCAATAGATAGAATATCTTTAAACTCTCTTATTGCCTCCTGAGGGAAGTTTAAACCATTCTTATGACCTGGAACATGAAAGGATAACGGCCCTCTTTCTTTAAACTCTATTAACGCCTCATATAAAGGCATACGATTTTGATTCATCTACATCTCTTCCTTATTATTCATTCTCTATCTATTATACAGAACAAAAAAAATAATAGGCATATGCCTATTTAAAAATATGATACTTCTAGTTTTCGAAGCTGCTTTAAATAATGTATATATTTCGGATCATCTGTCTCTGTATTCACCATATCCTTTTCACATTCATAGCATATTAAATTATTATAAACATATATACCTTCTTTTCTTTTTGTCTCACAAACAATACAAACTTCACTTTGTAATTTCATAGCCTTCCCTCCCTATTTCAGTGAACCTATTTTATACTTCTAATCCTTAACAATTTACAGAAAAATATACACCCATCTTTTATATAATATGATTAACTCTTGGGCAACGTGTTTGTATCACCCTTACTTCTTTCCCATTCTTTTTAACAATACAAAAAAACACAAGTCAAATGACTTGTGTTTTTAGTTGCTTGGCGACGTCCTAC
>NZ_JBEUTW010000077.1:0-17126 GCF_040492675.1 Bacillus sp. AP50 | reverse complement strand
TTTATAACTTTAAATGAATTTTAATTCATAATTTTATATAATAATACAGCTCTCTTTTCTCCTCGTCAATCACTTTATACAAACAAAAAACCAAGCAATCTAATCGATGCTCGGTTCCTCATCTCGTATCGGTAATACTGTTGAATATTTAATTTCACGAAGTGCCAAACTCGTCTGTATACGTGTAATACCAAGCTTATTCAGCTTTCTAATAAACTGCTCTAGTTCTTTACGATCACGATTTGCAACCTTTAATAAATAATCGTACTCTCCTGTTAAACAGTGACATTCTAACACTTCCGGCATCGATTCTAATTCTTTCTCCAACACTTCTAACTTGTCAAATTGATGAATATTCGTACTCATAAAAATAAAGCATAATAAATCAAACCCAAGCTTTTCTTGATTTAAAATCGCAACTTGCTTATCGATGAAACCTTCCCCATCTAACCTTTTTATTCTTGCATGCATCGCAGCCGGTGATAAATTAACGCGACGTGCCAGCTCTGCATTACTTACTTGTGAATCCTTCTGCAATATATCTAAAATTTGTACATCCAAATCATCCAACACTTTAATAACAGACGACTCCATTACAATTCCTCCTTTTTTCTTACCGATGATTATTCGAAAAAACAACTTATAATTTATATAAAACTGAATATCTTTCTGTAAATATCATTTTAAACTAAAGATTTTATCGAGTTTTCACCATTATACAAAATAATATATTACACAATAAAGAAAAATGCTAAAATTATTTACAATTCGTATTGATTACAAAAAAGGGGATTTTATCATGCCTTATTTTTACGTCTTTTTACTATTACTAACGAGCTTATTATGGGGAGGAAATTTCGTCGTTGGAAAATCACTCGTCGATCATGCATCACCGATGACATTGACAAATTTAAGATGGATGATTGCGATTGTTTGTTTATTACCAATGGTATGGCTTAAAGAAAAGAAAATCCTTCCACCACGTACCGCAATAATTCCGTTAATATTAATGGGAATTTCAGGAGTCGCTCTTTTTAACATCTTTCAATTTTTAGCATTAGAAAAAACATCCGCTACGAATGTAGGTCTTATTTCTACATTGAATGCAATTTCAATCGCATTATTTTCAGTATTATTTCTAAAAGAAAAAGTAAATACACTTCAAATCCTATCCATGATTCTTTCATTCTTCGGGGTCATCCTCGTCCTATTAAAAGGTGATTTCTCGCTTTTATTTTCACTACATTTTAATAGCGGTGATTTATGGATGATTGCAGCGGTTTGTATTTGGGGAATCTATTCTGTTTGTAGTAAATGGGCAACAAAAACAACTACACCACTTATGGCAACGTTGTACTCTGGTATTTTCGGCGTTATTTTATTACTACCGTTTAACATAGGTAGCTTCACTGTTTCAAATATAAATACTTCTTTCATCACATCACTTTTATATACTGGGCTTATTTCGACAGTTCTTTGTATGGTATTTTGGAATATTGGCGTACAAAAATTAGGCGCAACTACATCAGGTATTTTTCTAAACTTCAATCCAATTTTCACAGCCATTTTAGCATTCATATTTCTCGGAGAAGAATTAACGTGGATACAAATTTTAGGGACAATTGTCGTTGTAACAGGATGTTATTTATTTTCTCATTTCAAAACTGTTGCCGTTCAGCCAACTAGACCTTTAATACGAAAACATTCTTAATGAAAAAACATCGTCATCTGGGTTGGCGATGTTTTTATTTACTCTTCATTTCTCTTATATACTGCTTTTCCTCTTCTGGCGATAAACGTTCCGTCGCCTTGCCAGTATCTCCACCTTGAAGGCTCCATAAAAAGTTATGCTCCTCAACAGTTTGAGAAAAATCTCCTTTTTCCCACCTATTTATAATAGAAAATAACTTCATTTTATATTGAAAACCTGTACTATTTTCAATATCTCTTTTTACATTAGAAATTTCCTTTTTTGTCATCTCTACAAATCCCCATTTTTCAGAGGATTTTACCTTTTGGTGCACCATTTTATGCATAGTAGAAATAATTTCACCTTCACTAATTTGCGGAGCTTCTTCTGCAGCTTTTTTCTCTTTTTCGTTTGCCGCTCGCTCGGTTTGAATATTTTTATTTTCTTTTTCCACATATGCAAGCAATTTCTTTCCGCCAACTATAGACGAGAAAATTACTATAATTGTAATGCATATACCTACGATCCATTTAAAAAGCATTATCTCTTCATCGCTTCCCTAACAATATGACTATCTACATATTGCTTAAACTTCACGATTTTTCCGTTCTCCAGTTGCCATACATGAACAAATTCTGCTTCAAATGATTTTCCTGTTTCTTTATAAACTCCAGAATACATACCTTCAGCAATAATTACATCTTTTCCGCTTACTTCATGATACATATTTACACTTGCTTTATAATCATCCCATTCTGATCCTAAACGGCTAAATACATTTTTCATTATAGCTTCTACGCCTTTATATGTTCCGCCGTACGGGAAACCTTCTGCCTCTGTCCATTCCACTTTTTCAGAGAGGGCTTCTGCTAAATGCTTTGCATTTGAAGAAGCTGATCCTTCATACGTGCTTTTAATAATTTCTAAATTTGATTTAGGCATATTACTTCCTCCCGTTTATTTATTTTTACACAAGATGTAACTTATATAGTTACATCTTGTGTAAAAAATATTTAAATTGTTTTACTCTTAATCTATTAGTTGTAATCATTATAGTTACAATATTTCTTCAAGTCAACATTTATAAATAAAATTTACTTCGTTTTCATTACTTTCTCTTTTAAGAAACGATCTACATATCCTTCTGCTTTTACTACGAATAAATACGCACCCATTGATAATAATGCAAGATCTAATTCATATCCTGGATTCTTTCCATCTCCTAATAAACCTGCTGCTCCATTTACCTTTACGATAGCTCCAGCTAAAATAAGAGCGAATAACAATCCTACATATCGTACACCTAAACCGATAATTAATAATATACCACCAACTAATTCTACAGTTGCTACGCCGTATGCAAGGCCACCTGGTAAACCGATGCTTGTAAACCATCCTGCTACGTTATCGATACCTGATTGAAACTTTGCTAAACCGTGTGCAAAGAACGTAACTCCTAACACGATACGAATAATTAAATTCCCAATATATTGATTCATTTTGAACTCTCCTTTTTGTTTTGTTATGGTGAACTTTTATTTACAAGTCAAAACAATACGGTATTTTATTTCATTCGTCAAATACTTTTTTAAAGAAAACAAAAAACATTATCCGTTTTACGGATAATGTTTTCTTACAAAATAGCGCTAATTCAAGCTTTTATTCTATCGCATAAAAAAAGTTGAAACATTTTTCCAGCGCCAATATAAGGCAGTAAAGACACGTCCTCTTCTACAACCATTCCAACAACATTCACTTTCTCATCTACAGATAAATCATTTATGGCAACTTGCATCTCCCCTGCATATCTACCATACAATTCATTATCAATTGTAATACTCCCTTTCTTTCTTACAATTGTATGCATCGGCTTTATCACCACTCTATTTCCTTCCCTTGATTCTACAGATCGAATAACATCACGAGCCGGATCTAGTCTATTTGTATGCACTTGCTCTACCAATTTTAATACTTCTTTATCAGTTATAAATGATTTGTAACGCAATGGAATAATCCCTCTACTTGCACTAGCTACTTCTTGCATACTTTTTAAACTTGCGCTTATATCTCCAATCAATACTTTATCAACACCACAATCTTGAACAAGTTCTAAGTACGCTTCAAGTGGGCGCATATTGCGATGTTTTTCTAACGTTGGTAACCCTTCATATAACGGCCCTCGTTTTTCACCATCTCCTGGAATAAATGCCATTGTCTTTATTCCGCACTTCTGTAAATATTGATTTTGTTTTTGTAAGAAAGACTTTGCTAGTCCTGTCTCTGGGCGCGGGTAAAAATTATGCCATGCTTCTACATTCTCTACTCTTATATGTTCTGCAAGTAATTCTTTCCAAAATGATTTTGTAATCGTACTCGCATTTAAAGCTACTTTCATCTTATGAGATACGCTTGCAATTTCTTTTGGCGCAATGCCGTAATCCATTCTTAAACCAGTAATGCCCCAGTTCAATAACTCTTCCACATTTTCATATGTTAGCCCTAAATGGTGTAACGATTTTGGAGAAACATCAACCATTAGCTCCATTTCATGTGCAAGAGCTTGTCTCCCTAATATTTGAATTAACTCTTTATACGTATTTGGATCATCTTCTGGAATGTGCAGTGATGTAAAAATAGATGTAAACCCATTTTCCTTCGCTACTTTTAACCACTCTTCTTGTTTCTCTACTCGTTCTTTTGAAAGATAAATGGAAACTCCGATCATATAAATCTCCCCTTCTATTAATAGAAAAAGAGAAAGGAATCCCTTTCTCTATATGTTTTCTGCCATTTCTTCTTTAAATCCGAAGAAGTACGTAAAGATAAATCCGAAAGCATATGCAATTACTAAACCTAAGAAATATAGTAAATATTTATTGTCAGCAATTAACGGAATTAAAGATAGCCCTGATACGCCAATTCCAAGAGAAGCTGTTTGCATAACTGCTTGGAATGCACCACCGACAGCCGCTCCTAAACAAGCAGTAATAAACGGTTTCCCAAGTGGTAATGTAACCCCGTATAATAGCGGCTCACCAATTCCTAAAAAGCCAACTGGCAATCCACCTTTAATTACATTTCGAAGTCGTTTGTTTTTTGTTTTCACATAAATCGCAATTGCTGCGCCCACTTGGCCAGCACCAGCCATTGCTAGTACTGGTAATAAAGGTGTTACGTGTGTTTGATTAATAAATTCCATATGAATTGGTGTTAAACCGTGATGCAATCCGACCATAACGAGAGGTAAAAATGTTCCCGCAAGTACTGCGCCAGCAAATGCTCCGCCAATATTTAAAATCGCATTAATTCCGCTCGTAATACCATCTGATAAGAAACCTGCTAATGGCTGAATTGCTAACATCGTTACGATACTTACAACTAATACAGTAATGAGTGGTGTCACGATTATATCAACTGCATTCGGCACTGCTTTTCGAACTTGTCTTTCCACTACAACCATAAGCCATGCTGCAAAAATAACTGCGAACAATCCGCCCCGTCCGGGCACTAATGCTTCACCAAACAATTTTACGTTTGCCATCGCCGGATTGAAAATTAAAATACCAGCAATTGCCCCAAGAACCGGTGTCCCGCCGAACTCTTTCGCTGTATTCCAACCAACTAAAATTCCTAAGAATGTAAAGATACCGCCGCCAATGAGTAGTAACATTTGTAACCACGTTGCATTTGGATCAGCACCAGCGTTTTTCGCAAAGTTAGCAACCCCGTTTATAATTCCTGACGCAACAAGACCTGGAATTAATGGGATGAAAATACTTCCTATTTTTCGTAAAAAGTTTTTCACCGGTGTATTATTTTTCTTCTTAATCTCTGATTTCATCTCTTGCCCAATATCTTCAAGGTGATGATCTGCTACCTCACCAATTCGTAGTCCTGTCAAACCTTCCATTTCAGCTGCCACTTTATTTACTGTTCCTGGACCAACGACAACTTGAAGCGTCTCATCTTCTATAACACCCATAACGCCTTCAACTTTTTTCAAAATGTCCATGTTTACTTTACTTTCATCATGAAGCGTTAATCGTAGTCTCGTCATACAATGAGCAATACTACGAATATTTTTTATTCCTCCAAGTTGCTCCGAAATTTCCTTGGCCATTCTCTCTTCTTTCTTCATAATAGAATCCCCCTCCCTATTATTTTATAGTGCTTTCTTCACAAACCCTTTAGCGTATTTTAGTTTCTCCAGTGCTTCCCCATATTCACACTGCAACAACACCATAACAATTGCAGCTTTTACGTTACGTTCTGCCTTTTCATAATACTCTGTCGCTACTTCATAACTAGCGCCTGTTGCTTCCACAATAATTCGTTTTGACCGTTCTACTAACTTTTCATTTGTGGATTGAACATCTACCATTAAGTTTTTATATACTTTTCCTACACCAATCATCGAAGCTGTTGAAATCATATTCAACACTAATTTTTGTGCTGTACCAGCTTTTAAACGCGTTGATCCTGTTAATATTTCTGCACCTGTCTCTACTTCCACATTTAACTTTGCATATTTACTTATTTCAGCATTTTTATTACAAGAAATACTCGCTGTACTCGCTCCTACGCTCTGTGCGTATTTCAAGCCGCCGATTACGTAAGGAGTTCTGCCACTTGCAGCAATTCCAATCACTGTATCTTTCTCATTTAATCCAATACTTTTTAAATCTTCTTCCGCTAACTCTTCGCGATCTTCGGCACCTTCCACCGCTTTAGTAAACGCTTTCAATCCACCTGCTATAAATCCTTGCACCATTTTATCATCCGTGCCAAATGTCGGCGGACATTCCACTGCATCTAGAATACCTAAACGACCACTCGTACCAGCACCAATGTAAATTAAACGTCCCTCTTCTTCAAAAGATTTAATAACAGTCTGTACAACCTTTTCAATTTGTTC
Source organism: Bacillus sp. AP50 (assembly GCF_040492675.1). NCBI lineage: Bacteria > Bacillati > Bacillota > Bacilli > Caryophanales > Bacillaceae > Bacillus > Bacillus sp. AP50. The sequence goes on along the minus strand of NZ_JBEUTW010000077.1, from coordinate 10,521 downwards.
TATCTCTTTTTCAACTGCTAACGCAACAGTTCGATCTTCTTCATTCATACTTTGCAACACTTCTTTTATGCTCATCTCATCCAAATTCATTGTTTTCTCATTACGATGTTCTGTCGATAAATTTTCTAACATATTGCCACCCTCTTTGAAATTATATTTCACACTTTTATTATAACTTTAAGAAACTAAAAATCAACGACTCTTTCTTATTTTATGAAATAAAATTTCACAACATGACATATTTTTGTCAAAGATCATAAAGTGAAACTTTAATCAGTGGGGGTTTTGTTCATCCCCACTGATTATTAGCCCGCACCAATCGGGCATTAACGGGCAGTTGATCCCCACCTAACTTTCTTTGCTTCCGCTGAATTTTGAAGTGAGGGTCTTACTGCCCGGCAAATAGGGGGATAAAAAAAGATGAGTCTCCTCATCTTCTCTTCTACTTTAACTTCCGTAACCGCAACGCTTCTTCTCGTGTCTCCATAAATTGATTCAATACTTTATTACCAATTCGATTGAAAGTAATCACATATAAAGCATCGATCATATTCAATTGCGTCATTCTCGAAGCAATACTCGCAATACGATGATCTTGTTCTACATCTGGCATACAAAGGCGAATATCCGCTTCTTTATATAACGGTGATGATTGATCTAGTTTCGTAATTCCAATAACAGTTGCACCTTGTCTCTTTGCATACTGCGCCATTTCAAGCACATCTTTCGTTCGACCAGATGTTGAAATCGCAACAAATATATCGCCTTCTTTTAAATTCGTCACAAGCGGCAGCATCATATGAAAATCAGATAGCATCATCGCTGTAAATCCGAGCCTTGTAAATTTATAAGCTCCGTCCATCGCCGGAGTAGCTGATCCGCCTACTCCATAAAAGATAATTTTATCGGCATTTACAATACGATCTGCAGCTTTTTCAAGTTCTTTTTTATCTATCGCCGTCACGCTCGCCTCAATTGCAGCTTTATTCACATAAGTAACTTTATTAAATAAATCGTACGGTCCATCTTCTGTATTCATCACTGAAAAATCGTTAATATTATAATCAGCAATCGTTAATTCACGAACGAGTGCTATCTTAAATGCTTTAAAGCTCCCAATCCCAATCGACTTACAAAAACGAACGACACTCGCCTCACTTGCGCCTGCATTCGTTGACACTTCTTTCGTCGTTAAGTTCGGAACAATCTCTGCATTCTCCATTATGTACATGGCAACCTTCTTCTCAGCTGGTGAAAATTGATCCATATTACTTTCAATTTTAAATAGTAATGTTGAAGCTTTCACTATTTAACCTCCACTTCTTACGGTTGCGTTCACTTATTTTCTCTTGCTTCAAGAAGGTAATAACCATCATCGCCAGGAGGATGAAACACATTTACAATGCGATTCCCTTTTTGATAAACAGTTCTTTCCCCTTCTGTCCACTTCTTTTCCCAACCGTTCATCCAAATCGCAACATCAGGTAAAAAAGCAGTATATTTCAGCTTCTGACCGTACTCACCATCTGCTTCTTCCGAAAAAATAGAAACCGGAAAATCTTTCACTTTTGATTCTTTCCATGCAGTAAATGGTATACATACTGCAATAAGTACGATTACACCGATAACCTTCTCCTTCGTAATCTTCACACTTCCCTCTCCTTGTCATATCACATACATAGATTTTACCATAATTACAAACCCTTCATGCTATATGATCATTGCTTTTGGGAATAAAAAAAGAGCTTACCTACATCAGATAAGCCCTTCCTCTCTATACAAAATATTTCTTCAAAAGTGGCGGTGTAATAATCGTCGTCAATATAACAACAATAACAATCGCTGTGAAATTTTCTTTCGCTAATAAATTCGCCGTAAGTCCATTTGCAGCGATGATAAGCGCTACTTCACCACGTGATACCATCCCCGCGCCAATACTAATAGAAGATTGGAGATTAAATCCTGTCAGTCTCGCTCCTAAACCTGATCCGATTAACTTTGTGAAAATTGCAATGAGAGTCATAATAATAATGAACCAAAGCTGGCTTCCAATGCCTTGAAATGTAATTTCCATTCCGATACTTACGAAGAATACTGGAACAAATATTGCATAAGCAATCGGTTCAATTTTATGTTCCACCTCATGCTTATACTCTGTTTGAGAAATAGCAATTCCTGCTGCAAATGCTCCAATAATGCCTGCAATTCCCATCATTTCACTGTAATAAGAAAAAGAGAAGCAAATAATAAGAGCCGCGCTAATTAACGCTTCTGTTACACGAAGCGGGACAAGCATTTTCATAATCCAAGGAACGACTTTCCAAGCAATAAAAACAATACTTACAAAGAAAATAATTTTCTTTACAATGACAAGTGTTATATTCACATCTTGTGTTCCTAAAAAACTCATTACAAATGCTAATAAAATAACGACAATGACATCATCAAATACGGCAGCACCTAAAATTGTTGTACTTTCTCTCGTATTCATTTTTCCTAAATCACGTAGCGTCTGCACCGTAATACTAACCGATGTCGCGCAAAGTAATAACCCTAAAAAAATGGCATGGGATTGTATTAATCCAAACAGCAATCCTGTTACATAACCACCGATGAAAGGAAAAATAATTCCACCAGCCGCTACTGCAAATGACGATTTCAAATTCCGATTTAACTCTTCTAAATCCGTTTCAAGTCCCGCCATAAACATAAGCAACAAAACACCAATCTCACTCAGTTCATCAATCAGTTCAGAACTATTAATAATACCGAGTACAGCCGGACCGATAATAATACCGACAATTAACTTACCAAGTACAGAAGGCTGACCAAGTCTCACACTAATGTCACCAGCTAATTTCGTACAAAGTAAAATGACGACAAGTTCAAAATAAAATAACATAGCATCTGCTCCTACTTTAACTTTAATCAGTGGGTCGTTAACCCTCGTCCATTTCTGCAAGTAGTTTCCCCTATTGATCCGCATTTTATTTGTCATATTTTTATTTGACAAAATATTCTGAATTATATTAAGATTAATCCAGCAATTTTAAAAAACTACATACCATAACTGCACCTCCACTTCCTTACTTACTCTTTTTTAATGGGCTCATACTATAGTCGCAGTTATGGAAATGAAAAAACGGGGGGAGAGTCCAAAGTGAAGTCATTATTACGAAAAAAAGCGCTTAGTACTGAATCACCAAAGCAGCTAGATAGAACATTAACTGCACTCGATTTAACGTTTTTAGGAATCGGCGCCGTAATTGGGACAGGGATCTTTGTATTAACAGGTATTGTTGCAGCAAAACATTCTGGTCCTGGTATTATGCTATCATTCCTTATTGCTGCATTTACTTGTGCTTGTGTAGCCTTTTGTTACGCTGAATTTGCTTCTTCTATTCCTGTCTCAGGAAGTGTGTATACTTACGCATATATGACAGTCGGAGAAGTCGTCGCCTTCATCGTCGGATGGTGTTTAATGCTCGAATATTTACTTGCCGTTGCAGCAGTAGCTGTCGGTTGGTCTGGTTATTTACAATCATTACTACAAGGTTTCAATATACACCTGCCCGCCATAATCGCCTCGGCCCCTGGCGTAGGAAAAGGTGGCCTCATCGATTTACCCGCTGTTTGTATTTTACTAATCATTACCGGTCTTTTAAGCTTCGGTATACGCGAAAGCGCTCGCATTAATAATATTATGGTTCTTATCAAGCTAGCAGTTATTATCGCTTTTATCGTAGCAGGCGCAAAATATGTAAAACCTGAAAACTGGACACCGTTCATTCCATTCGGATACGACGGTATTATTACTGGGGCTGCCACTGTGTTCTTCGCCTTCTTAGGATTTGATGCAATCGCAACCGCTGCAGAAGAAACGAAAAAACCGCAGCGTGATTTACCAATTGGTATTATCGGTTCTCTTCTTATTTGTACTGTTTTATATATGATTGTATCTTTCGTTTTAACAGGTATGGTTCCTTATACGCAATTAGACGTTTCTGATCCAGTTGCATTTGCATTGCATTTCGTTGGTGAGGATACAATTGCAGGACTACTCGCTGTTGGAGCGATGACTGGAATGACAACCGTCCTCTTAGTCGTTATGTATGGACAAGTTCGCGTTTCGTATGCAATGAGCCGTGACGGTCTACTTCCAAAAGCGTTAGCACGTGTAAATAAAAGAGTAAAAATCCCTTTATTAAATACGTGGATTACTGGCGTTGTTGCTGCTTTATTAGCAGGCCTTTTAGACTTACATTTGCTAGCGAATTTAGTAAACATCGGCACATTAACAGCCTTTACATTCGTTTGCTGCGCAGTACTTATTTTACGAAAAACACACCCTGATTTAAAACGCGGATTCCGTACACCTTTCGTACCTGTATTACCAGTTGTTGCGATTCTTTGCTGCTTATATTTAATGATCAATTTGTCTAAAACAACATGGATTAGCTTTGCAGTTTGGCTTATAGTCGGCTTATGCTTCTATTTCTTCTACTCTAGAAAGCATAGTCATTTAGCTATTGAAAAAACAAATGATGAACAGAAAAAAGCATAACAAGATAGCTCGCCGATAAAACGGCGAGCTATCTTTCTGTACTATTATATTTTTTCGTTAACGATTGTAAAATGAAAAATATGCCGATGCAAGCTGTAAACCATGCCCAATTTCCTATTGGTGTCGAGTATTTGATCATTCCAATACCCACAAGCACTAAGAAAATAATCACCTGATATATGAGCTTCCACTTTTGCATATATTCCCTCCTTTACTTCGTCCCCTTCTTTTTCTTCTTCCAGGCATTCAAACTATCAAAGAAGAAGTTAATAAATAACGTTCCTAATCCTGCTAATAAAAACGTCATTAAGAATAAAACCCAAATACTTTTATCTTTTAATAAATAATATCCTACAAGGAGCACAACCGCGATCCATACATATTCAAGAATTCTTTTTAGCTTTTTCTGTTCCAAATTATTCGCTCCTTCTTTCTATGCTACTTTTAGTATAACAAAAAAGAAGCCTATCATGATAAGCTTCTTTTCTTCTCTCTTATTTGTTCATACTTTTTTCAACAAGTGAAATCGCATACTCTAATGTACGATTCATCGTTTCTACCTGTGCATCTTTTACTTGCACATCTTGTAATACAGCTTCTGCAACTGTAATTTTTTGTTGCAATGATTTCACTGAACCATCTGTTACATTTACAGCTTGCGCTTTCTTCACTACTGCTTTTGCAGATTCAATATTGATCTGTAATTTTTCTTTCGTTGTTTTTGGTTGTTCTTCTGCCACTTTTGATTGTACGAATGTTACATTAGCTGATTTTAATTCGGTATATGTTTGAATAATTTGTTCCCCAGTACTTCCTACATTTTCAAATGCTTGCTTTGCAATGTTATAGCTTTTCTCTAATTCTTGAAAGGCTTCCTTTGAATATTGACCTGGCTTATCACCAAATTCATACGTACCAGCTAACACTTCTTTTACTTTTCCAAGCTCTTCAAATAACGCATTTACTTGCTCTAACTTCGTACGGTTAGAAAACTCATTGTATGATGCTAATACTTCTGAAGAACTTAAAGCTTTACTATATAATTTTGCTAACGCGATTTGTCCATTTAACGGAATACCACCATTTCCGTTACTATCAGGATCCGCTCCAAATGCAAATGGTACGTTCGGGTTATAAACTTTTCCTTGAGCTGGCTGACTATTTACTTTTTTACCATCTACGTAAATTGCCACTTCGCTTCCGTTATACGTTCCTGTTAAATGATACGTTTTGTTCGCTTCTAATTGAACACCAACACGTTTATAGCTACCTCCAATGTGAGCCCATAATTCAACATATCCACTTCCTGTAGACTCAAATCCAATTCCGCCGCTCTCTGTATTTTGCAAAATACCTTGTCCGCGAGTTTCATTCATTGAAAATACAGTTTCTAATGTAAACGTATTTACTATTTTCTCTTTTTGTGCTGCTGAAAATGGAAGGTATCCAAATGTATTTGCTTTTCCGTTTAACTTCATAACATTCTTCTTCAATGCTTTATCATATTCAATAACCACATTGCCCTTCACATCACCTTTTGTACCAAATGGTGAATTGTCTTTAAATGTACCATCTGCAAAGTTTACATCGAAAACATCAGCTTTTGGTACTTTCACATTCGGGTCAATATTATCTTTTTTCGTAGTAATTTCCGCAGTTAACGGCTGTGCGGTTTCATTGCCAAATGAATCAATCGCAACTACTTCAAGTGTATATGCTTTCCCGCCATCTAACCCTGCAAGCGTAAACGTAAGATCTTTCGGCACTGGATCACGATAAAACTCTGAGAATGCTAACAATTTATTTTTTATTTCACCCGTTTGCTTATCTCTAGCCTGCACACGGTAAGAGTGAACAAGGAGGTTGTCCAATGCTTGCGGGAATGTTACTGTTGCCGCATTTTCTGTTACATTTGATACAGCAAGCTTTGCATCTTTAGCAAAGTAAGGCTTTTCTTTATCACGATCTTCTACATGTGTAAATGTTTCTTTCTTTGCTGGTAATTTAATTTTCCAAGGCTCGCCTGTCCAAGAATTCGTATGGAAATCACGGCGATTAATCGTCACTTCTTCTTCATCTACTTCTACTAATAAACCTTGGCTTAACGTACTAGCTCCTGGCGGGATATTCCCTTGTACTTTACCACCTTCAACTTCCATATAACTTACTGAAGATGTACCAACTGATGTAAAGTCTTTTTGATGTATCGATCTCGGATCATCTAACGGATAATGTGAATGACCTGAAAACGTAATAACTTGTGGATATTCTTTTAACACTGCATTAATTTTTGCGCTATCTTGTGTTCCCCATTCCTGACTACCGTACACTGTATCTTTAATATGTTGATGTAAAAATACAAAAATCGGTTTTTCTGGATCATCTTTTTGTGCTTTTGCCATTTCTTCTTTTAACCAATTAATTTGCTTGTCCGAATAATAACCATGTGTTGTTCCATTCTCTGGAGACATAACAAGGAAGTGATAACCTTTTACCACTTTATGATAATAAATTGATTCCATACCTGTTTTTTCTAAGAAACGCTTCTGTGCACCCTCTACGGATAAACCGTTCCAATAATCATGGTTACCGAGAGAATTCATTCGCACTGCATCTTTATTTGCATTTTCATTATACACTTGCATGAAACGATCATATTGCTGCACTGATCCTGTATCTGTGAAATCACCTACAATAACAAACGCATCTTGCTTTGGTGCTAATGTATTAAACTGTTCAATCGCTCTTTTCCAGCGAAACGTATCATCCGTTCCACTATTTTTAATATGCACATCACTTACAACTGGAAAAACTATCTTCTTCTCACTTAATGCCTTTTCTTGCTTTTTCTCTTCCGCCTTGACTGATGTACTCCACGGAAATGATACGAATGCTAATACAAAAACCATTAATAATCCAATAAGGCCTTTTACTTTTCTTAAAGCATTTCTGTCCACGTGAATCCTCCTCATAATAATTGATTCATTACAAGGGCTATTTTATCTAATATATGTTAATGTCGTTTAAATAACAAATGAACTTTATTAGATTTTTGTAAATATACAGTTAATTAGAAATTAAGTCCAACATTCCTCGTACTATGGTATACAACCACCTTTTGTCTAAAAGAGTCTAATCATTCTTTTCCTATGACCATTTACATATAATCTTTTCTATAACACTAATGATAAGTTAAGGTTTAAGCCTATTAGACAATCTTAATTTTTAATATTTCCTTCTTTTTTTAACACATCGGCCATGCTTTTACATTTAATAGTAATAAAAGACAACTTAAAAGGAGGGGTTGTATTGAAGAACAAAAAAAATATTGGCTGTTTCGCTCCTTTATCTATCATTTGTCCAGACCCTTGTCCACCGCCCCCTCCTCCAAATCCAAATTGTGAACGAGTAACAAATGAATTTGCAGGAAATTTCCTCATAACGAATAACACCATCCCCTCTGTCAAAGATGGATCACAATCAATGATACTGTGGCAAAGTGATGGGATACTACTTATATCAGGTACTGTCTCGGTTTACAATAGTACTAGCAGCACGGAAGCAATTATGATTCAAATTGTTGGAGCAGTAACTAATGTTTTCACTGTGTTTCCTGGTAATACAATATCTTACACAGGAAAAGACTTAGAGTCAGTCAGTATTATCAATATACAAAGTAACCCTTCACTATATTTAGAAGGTAAGTACTGTTGCGAATTTACATGTTGCTTATAGAATACCAATTTCATTGCTTTCTCAATAAAAAAGCATACCATTTACGGTATGCTTTTTTATGAAATCGGATAACGTACAGTAATACAAAACTCTCCTTGATTAACAGTTGTTCCTGTCGTAGTAATTCGAACAGTCGTAAAATATCGGACAGTGAAAGTACCACTACTTTGCGGTTGTACAGTAATTGTATCAATTACTGTAGCTCCAACTAAAAAATCAACTGTAATCGGGTTCGCACCTACATCATATTTCACGTAACCTGAACCATATACTTCTTGCGTGATATTATTTGTATATACAATTTGAGTACCAGCACCTGTAATAGACCAGTCTGTACATACTTGGTCTTGCACAAGTGTTTTATTAGAACAACAAGACAAACTGGAACTTCTCATTCCCATTTCGATCCTCTCCTATTCTGCTATGAAAGTGGATAACGTGTTGTAATACAAAATTCTCCCTGATACGTTCCAGCAGGTGTTGCAGGTAACACAACTTGTATACTATCAAAGCGACGATACGTAAAAGCAATACTCGTTCCTGGGTTTAATGTTTGTGTATCAATTGTACCCCCAGCAGAATCAAGCGCTTCTACAGTAATTGGGCCTGGTCCAACATCATATTTAACAAAACCAGTACCAACTACGTTTTGGTTAATATTATTTGTATAGAGAACATTATCAATTGCTGTTGCAACTACAGTAGCAGACCACGGACTACACACTTTATCTTGCACATAATTTTTATCTGGACAACAAGTTAATGCTGACCCTGAGCACTCACAAGACATAGTTGTTTCCCCTCTCTCTTTTATATTCCCTATATGTGTATGTCCCTCAGAGTCTTTTGCCTGTACTATTCATCTATTTTCAAAAAATATTCAAATGACTAGATAGATTCCGTTTTGTTTCTTTTCTTCATATATTTATAGACAAAGATACTAGCAACGATAAGAATAACGCCGCCTAATATCGGTAGCATATATTGTCCAACAACGTCCGCTGCTTTTTCCCAATGCGGACCTAATTTCATTCCAAAATAAACATACAAAGTCGTTAACGGGAACATTGCTACAAATGTATATATACTAAATTTCCATATGTTCATTTTCGCCATACCACACGGAACAGAAATAAGCGTTCGAACCCCTGGTACAAAGCGTCCAACAAATGCTACAACTGGTCCATATTTCTCAAAGAAATCATCTGCTTTTTGAATTTGTTCTTCTTTAATAAAGAAGTATTTTCCGTATTTTATTAATAGCGGACGACCACCATAATAACCAAGTGCGTATAACGTTAACGGTCCTGTCGTTCCGCCAAGTGTTCCAGCTAATACAGCTAGCCAAAAATTCATATCTCCCTCGTATACCCAATACCCAACCATAGGCAAAACAACTTCTGCCGGAATAAATTCGAACGTTAAAGCCAATACAACTCCAAAATAAGAAAACTGCTTTAAAAACTCGATTATATCTAAAATTATTTGCTCCATATTTTAACTCCTATCCTACGTTTACGTTATGCTTTTCTTGTAATTGAACTGGCGCCATTTTTACAATTCGGTTCAAAATAAATAACACAATTCCAATATCATCTAAAATACCGATAAACGGTAGGAAGTCTGGAATTAAATCAAGCGGCATCGCAACATAACCAACTAAAAAAGCAACAGATAAAATTTTCTTCTTTATTGAAACCTCTTTTGAAGTAAAAAAGTCAAATAGGAATGGAACAAATCGGCGAACATGAAATACAACTCTTAATCTACTAATAAGTTTTTTCATTTTTATATCTCCTCTCTTTGTATACGAAAAGGACCCTACCAAATATGGTAAGGGTCCTCAAAAAGACAGAAAGGGGCCTTTACCATTGCTGGTAAAGGTCTCACTAACAACGAAACGTTGCCAATAAAGCCGAGGGTTTCTCCCTGTAATGACGACTTTACTGTAATAAGTTACTCCCCTTTATACACAATTTTATACACTCACATTAAAATATTTCAGAGGGCTTGTCAATATATTTTATATCCCAATCCCTTTCGTAAAAAACAAAAAACGTATAGGAAATTTCTTACTATCTCATAATATACATAATCATTTTTGAACGAAAGGAGATGTTTCATTTGCATACTGTATGGAAAGGTGCACTTTCACTTGGACTATTAAATATAGGCATCAAACTATATAGTGCCGTAGAAGAAAACGACATAAAATTTTTAAG
>NZ_JBEUTW010000076.1:0-2017 GCF_040492675.1 Bacillus sp. AP50 | reverse complement strand
TTTTTATTAGATAAATTCAATAGCACTAGTATTCCCAACAATATTAGTAAAATAGTATCCACATTTTATCATATTTGTCCTCATATCTACTATTTTTATTAATATCCTTCTGATTTTTTGTAGATATAAAATTGGATATTTTACTACACGTAAAGAATACTTAATGTGTAGTGTGGAGATTCTACTATAGATAGAAGAGGATTTATATAGAAATGCATAAAAAAAGACTCCATTTTACATGAAGTCCTTCTAGTTATGTATTTATAAATAGATTAGTAAAAAAAGGGCGGAATAAACCAAACACGAATAGCCCTCCACTTTCGATTTTTTCAAAAATAGAGAGCTTGTTGCTATTATTTTATTTCCATTGCGGTTAGCACCTGATCTGGAGCTGTTATTGTTACACCAGCACGTACTAAACGTTCGAAGGTACGCATAAATTCTAGTAAATTAAACTGCTTTGGTAGCTCAATCACACGAAGTTTTTCTTGTGGCAACTTATCAATTGCCTCGATAAACCATTCGCGCACATCACTTGGAATTGTGCGTTCTTTATGGCCACGAACTTTTAGTTTTTCACGCATTTCAATTTCTAAAGCGATATATGCATGGAGATTCACTCCCTGATCATATGCATATTTTCTAAATAACGTTTCTTCCTGGTATTTTAGATAATTACGGTGATAAGACTCTTCTATTACTGGTACTGCAAACTTCTGCTTCAGTAGTGCATGTACATTTCTAAACATCTTCTTAATGTTATGAAGAGAGTACATAGAATAATGTAGACCAAAATTAAAGACAGCATGCTCACGGTCACTATTTCTCTCTTTTGGTATGTGCTGCGCAATAAGAGGGTAGAGACCTTCTTTCGCTGCTGTATCAAGAATTTGATATTGAGATGTCTGATGCAATAATTTTTTCAATGTATATACAATTTTCGTTGGATATCCTTCTTTTCGATCAACCATATCACGAAGCCCACGAATGACACTGCGAATTTGACGATGACAAGTATACTTTAAGACATGAATGAACTTATTCATGTCTGCAGACAGTTCACCGATATTCATTTCTTGTAGAAGTGATTCAATGAATTTCGCTTTACGAGCATAGGTAGCTCTTGGTGTAAACGGATCCCTGTATTGTTCTTCTCCAGATTCTTTCGTACATAAAAAGTCTGAATGGATAGACAGATATAATGTCGTATATCGTTTTGTATGCTTTACACCTTTTTGCATTTTGCAAATTTTGAATAGGGGACTACCCGTACATGGTAATGTAATTGTTAATTCATCGATAACCGCACGGATTTGATGCGGATATTTTTTATGTAAGAAACGATACATCCCGCCGAAGTGGGTTTTATTGCCTCTTTCGTCATGCTTATCTAATGAACGCTTTAACGTTGTTTCTGTATGTTGTTGCATTGCGATATCTAAGAATAGCTTCTTAGCCGCTACAGATAGCTTAAAGAAAGCTTTTGTAAATACAACAGGACTAATATATACGTACGGATTTGCTTTTTCTGTTTCCTCATTCAGAAAATGAGTGAGTTTAATTGTGTAACGACCATCAATTTCATTTTCAATGGAGATAATGTTATGTAAGCTTAACTTTTTCAAAGCGATATAGAATTGAGAGTGTTGGATATAAGCAAATTCTTCTTTATATTGTTTGTAATCTTCCCACATCATATGTATGGTTACATTGGGAATGACACCACTAGTAAAGCATTTCTTATGTATATATAAGAACACTTCGAGATCAGCATTCGTAATGCCGTATAATTTATGCTTTCTTCCCGTTTTTTCTGCAAGTGCAGACATTGCGCGACGTGAAAAAGATGGTTTGGCTCTTTCGACAAATCCATCCACATCAGCAATACGATCTTCGTATGTCATGTGCTGTAGAATATCTTCTAAATAAGTATCTTTATAACTGTAGTACTTCTTCTCAAATGCTTCCACAAGCTTTTGCCAAGATTTGAGTGTTACTAAAACTGCGTTTGTTGTTT
>NZ_JBEUTW010000075.1:0-9456 GCF_040492675.1 Bacillus sp. AP50 | reverse complement strand
ACGAGCTCACCTAGGACGATTGCAGAAATAAAATCAAAGGGCGTTAGCTGAGATATTTGTGTTTTCCCTAATATTTTTGTAGCAATTAATAGAACAAAAAAACCAATTAAAAGCTCTATCGTTATTTGTCCAATATGATTCATATACGTTCACCTTTCTACTCTTCAAATGTTCTGTATAGCATTTAATAAAAAAACGGCACATTTTTTCTATTATCATGCCCGTTCACACTTCATATATCCAATACATATAAAACAAAAAGAGTCTGATTCAAAGTAATATATGAATCAGACTCTTTTCCTCTTATTTAGAATACACAATCTTTTTAATCGTTTCCCCAGAAAGAAAATATTCTTCTGCAAGTTGATGAATAGCAATCCCACTTTTAAACGCTTCTTTAATTGCTTTATTTCTTTCATCTAATTGTTTTCTTCCGCCAGATCGTGTACCCCATTTATAATGTTTCGTTTCTTGTTTCGGAATGTAAATTGTTTCACCTTGTATATACTTTTGAATTTCAGTAATTAAACTCTCCGGTAAAACAGCATTAGCTTTTACGTATTTCATTTCTGCTCGCCCCTTATTTTTTATGGTTCATTTCAATAAGGTGCAAAGCCAAATATAAAAAATGATACGAGCTCATATAGGCGATTGTATATTACTTGTCTACCTCACGCAAAGTATCGCCATTTCCATACTTGGCTTTGCATGAGACGTTGCAGTGTCTGGCAATTGAATTATAATCGCCATATAAACACCTCCTAATATACCTTTTGCATTTTATTATATGATAAATTCCTTCTCCTTGCATCCACACCCTTCTTAAAGCACGAAATTTTATCTAAGAAGGGCTATCAGTTCGTAACAGTAAATGAATTGCAAAAAAGAGCAAAATAAAAAGGTAGCGTATCTTTGTATGATACGCTACCTTTCTTTTTATATAATGCCAAGTACATTTAAGAATACGATAATAATCGCAATTGGTGCGATATAACGAAGTAAGAATAACCATAATACGAATAGTTTATAACCTTTATTTTTACTTACACCTAGCTCTTTCATTAATACATCTTTCTTCATTTTTAAAGGAACAAAGATAGAAACTAATAATACACCAAGTGGCATTAATACGTTACTTACTGCATAGTCCGCTAAATCAAAGACTGTCTTCCCGAAAATCTTCAGATCACTTAATATACCGAATGATAATGCTGATGGTACCCCAACAACGAAGATTAATAACCCTACGATTAAGGCCATTTTTTCACGTTTCCCTTTACCTTTTGATGTTAACGATGCGACACTAATTTCTAACATCGAAATTGCTGATGTAATCGTAGCGAAGAAGAATAATAATAAGAAAACGATGAAGAATAATTTTCCGAATGCCATTTTACTGAAAATAGCTGGCAATACGATAAATAATAGTCCCGGTCCTTGAGATGGTTCCATTCCAAATGCGAACACAACTGGGAAAATTGCAAGTCCTGCAAGTAATGTAATAACAAGAGTTAAGGCTACGATAGAAAATGCTGAACGTGGTAAGCTTTCTTCTTTCGGTAAGTATGAGCTATACGTTACCATAACGGCTACCCCAACAGATAATGAGAAGAACGATTGCCCCATTGCGTATAAAATAACTTCTGATGTTACATGTGAGAAATCAGGTTGTAAGAAGAAACGAACTCCTTCTCCAGCACCATCTAACGTAAGTGCACGAACGATTAATACAAAGAATAAAACGAATAGTGCTGGCATGAAATATTTATTTACTTTTTCAACACCATTTTGTACACCTTTACTTACGATAAAAATAGTAATAAGGATGAATAATAGCTGTGATCCAACTGCTAAATATGGATTGGAAATGATTTCACCAAACGTAGCTTCGTATGCTCCATTTCCTTCCCATAGTCTACCTGTAATCGCATTCCATAAATATAATAAAATCCAGCCTCCTACAACACTGTAGAAAGAAAGTAATATGAAACATGTTACAATTCCTAATTTACCTAACCAAGGCCATAACGTTTTAGGAGCAATCTCTCTATATGCATCAACAGCCTCTTTTTGTGTACTTCTTCCAATAACAAATTCAGCTAATAATAGCGGTAAACCAATTAATAATGTGAAACCGATGAAAATTAGGAAGAACGCTCCGCCTCCTCCAATGCCGGCCATATATGGGAATTTCCAAATCGCCCCAAGACCAATTGCCGAACCTGCTGCAGCTAATACGAAACCTAATTTCGATGTCCATTGCTGTGAATTCATTTGTTAATCTCCTCTCTATCTCTTTTTCTTTGTTACAATTCGGTATTTATATTGTTCTATCAATACTCTTTTCTAATACGTTCACTTCCTCCCTAATAATAAAAAAACGCCCCTACGTAAATACGTAGGGACGACAAAAATATCGCGGTACCACCCTAGTTGTGAAGAACACTAAGAAACCAACTAAATAAAAACGCCCCTACGCAAAAACGTAGGGACGATAAAATATCGCGGTACCACCCTAGTTATGAAGCCTCACCAAAGTTAGGACCTAAATAAAAAACGTCCCTACGTAAATACGTAGGGACGATAAATATCGCGGTACCACCCTAGTTGTGAAAAAATCTTCACCACTTTATTTGATAACGGTATAAACTACCGTCTTTCATTTCCTCAAAATATGAGATTTATGAAAGATGCTCCAGGACGAACTTCATGAATAATCTATATACTGATTCACACCAACCATCAGCTCTCTGAAATAGGGAGATATTCACTACTATACCCTTTCATTGCCCAAATATTATTTTCCGAATTGATTACTATCATTTTTATCACACATTAAAAATAGTGTCAACTTATATTTCGAATTTTTATGTATTACAATCTATTTAAAAGTTCGAAATATAAGTTTTAGTTTAGAAAACAAGTAGCTTAGTACATAACGAATTCTAACAGGCAATAGAAAAAGAATTACGTATTATTGATACTTATTCAATAATACAAATCATCTAGAAACATAACCTGTCTCTCTGTATTCATTTTTTAAGAGTTTGATGGATACCAAGAAAATTTCGCATCACTATCCAGTGGTCTATTTTTCGTTTCTTCTTTAATTACACGAAACCATTCATTTAGAATTTGAGTTTTGGGCAATTGAGCAGCAAGGCTATCTTCCCAAATTATATGTGAGAACCAGGCTTTCGTTTCCCATTCAAACTGCAATTGTGCGAACGAAATTATAGGGTGATCAGCTCCACGAAATTGCTCATTTACTGCATTTGAAACTTCTGGAGCTTGCGGTAACAACTCGTTCTGAATTCTATTTCTTATCGTCTCATTTTCTAGCTGATCCCAGAAATACAATTGCCCATTTATTTGATAAAAAATATCAAATGAAGCCTCACCTTTCTTCAAATTCAATAACACGAAGGCACGTTCCACATCATTGTCAGCCGCTTTTACAGCATTAACAATTATATTTTGTGCCATTGATACCCAGTAACTAGTCGCTTCCTCTACCGGTGATTCAACATACAATTCTTCACTTAATTCATGAAGAGTAGCTTCTTGCTCATTTACTTTTTCAACTTTTTTAAAAAACCTATTAAAAAAACCCATAACTTCCCCCTTATTACTATTTTCTATTTCACAAAATAAAAAATAGATTTTTCTTGCTCATCCACATTTACTCCTGGCGCGTATGTATGAACTTGTTGCAACACTTCTTCTATTAGCAACTCTAACTCCTGCACACTTTTTTCTGGATTCCCTATTAATGTGTCCGCCATACGTTCATATAATTTTTCAGGTTTAATAGTCATTCGTTCCACATTATTAGGCATCCATTTAAACGCTGGATGATGTACGTACATTTTATTCAAACCAAATAAAACACCGAATACGTTCCTTTGTACTTCGCAAATAACGTCATAAAGCATAAGCCAATCTTTCCGTTTTAAAAGCGCCTTTCGATTGTGCCAACGATTACTTAACCATAGATTTTCTGAAATCATCAGTTTTGCTAGTTCATCTGGATATGCCGCTACTTTTTCTTTTAATTCATTCACTTTCCCTTCTCCATACAAACTAACACCATCATGAATGGATGATACAATACATTGTTTTTCATAATTTATATCATATTGATCCACCACATCCGAAATTACTTTCTCTACTGTCTCTGTTAAAAAGTTACTAATCTCTAATTTAATTCCCTCTTTCGTTAAATACGTTTCCGACCATTCTTCTTCCTCATACGGATGATACGATAATATTGTCCCATCAATATGATAAATAGGGGCCCTACGATCCTCATCTTCTGGCGGTGTTGACCATAAAATATGTAATTCTATATCTGAATGTTCATCTTCAAGCTTTCTAGCTACTGAACCCGCTAAAATAATAGCTTCTACTTTCGGATTTTGCCTATAAATCTCTGACATCTCTATCGCTCTCTCTTTTAATCCCATTTCATTTCCCCCTAAAATTGCAGTAATCCCCTATATTTCATTTATCTATTTCGATATTACAGCTTGCATTACCTTTTCAAATTCCTACTTAATCATATTTCTATCCAATAGCGCTGAATAACTTCACCAGTACGAGAAGAAACTACTTCATTTTCTAACACACCTCCAACCTTTTGAATCGTTTTAGCAGAACCGATATTGGATTTATCGCAAGTTATTAATACTTTCTGCAATCCTAATTTTTGCGCTTCAGCTAATGCAAGTTGTAGTTGTTTCGTAGCGTAACCGTGGCGACGTTTATTCGGATGGACACTATATCCAATATGACCGCTTTCCCGTAATAATTCTGGATTTAATCTATGTCTAATATTCACAAAACCTATAAGTTCCCCTTTTTCAAAACTTAAAAACTGACTAGATGGCACTCGATTAGCTAGTAAATTTTCTCCTAGTTCTTGTTTACTCACTTTTTCAAACCATTCATCAAGAGAATCAAAGTTTTGTAAAGAACTACTTCCATGTGGTTGTTCCCCTGAGTGTAAAAACGCTTGTCTATACGCTGTAATACGCTCACTATATTCATGGATTGGTTTTAATAGTTTCATTGTTCTTCTCCCCCTCTTCATTCCATAAAACAAACACCTTAATAGCAGCTATTCACTATTAAGGTGTTTCTATCCTTTTTATTCAAATAACCCCATGCTCAAATAACGTTCACCTGTATCAGGCGCAATACATAAAACTTTTTTACCAACGCCTAGACGTTTCGCTATCATGATTGCAGCGTAAACAGATGCTCCAGAAGATGGCCCAACTAATAATCCTTCTTGTCTAGCTAAGTTTCTCATTGTCGTTAAAGCCTCTTCGTCTGCAATTTGAATAATTTCGTTATACACTTCTGTATTTAAGTTTTTCGGAATAAATCCTGGGCTTGTTCCTACTAGTTTATGAGGACCTGGTACACCACCGGATAAAACGGGAGATCCTTTCGGTTCCACTACTGCAATATATAAGTTTGGCAATTTCTCTTTTAACGTTTCACCAGTCCCTGTAATCGTTCCGCCTGTTCCTGCCGTTGCAACAAAAGCATCAAGTTCTCCATCCATTTGTTCGTAAATTTCAAGTGCAGTCGTATAACGGTGAATATTCGGATTAGCTGGATTTTCAAATTGTTGCGGGATAAAACTATTCGGTATTTGTTTTTGCAGTTCTAACGCCTTCGCAATTGCTCCTGGCATTCTTTGTTCTGCTGGTGTTAAAACTACTTCTGCCCCGTATGCTTTCAATAAATTAATACGCTCTTTTGACATATTGTCTGGCATAATTAAAATCGCTTTATACCCTTTAGCTGCTGCGTTCATCGCTAAACCAATTCCTGTATTCCCGCTTGTCGGTTCAATAATTGTATCCCCTGGTTTAATGAGACCATTTTCTTCTGCAACGTGAAGTAAATTATAAGCAGCACGGTCTTTCACACTACGTGATGGATTAAACATTTCTAGTTTCACATACACGTCCGCTGCGTCTTCCGGAATAAATTTAGATAATTGGACGACAGGTGTATCTCCTATTAATTCTGTTACGTTTTCACATAATTTCATAGTGCATCCCCTATTCTATCGTTTTCTTATCACTTGGTAATAACCATGAAGTAAGTCCAATTAACGGTAAACAACTACATAATATCATAATGAACTGAAGGCTATATATATCAGCTAACTTTCCTAGTACTACAGCACCTAGAGCACCAAGGCCGAACGCAAGACCTACAATTAGACCTGATACCATCCCTACTTTTCCCGGAACAAGCTCTTGCGCGTATACAACAATTACACTAAAACTACTTGAACTAATAAAACCGATACATAAAAATAAAGGTACGACCCACACAAGTGAGACATGTGGTAATAACAGCGCAAGTGGCGCTGAACCTAACATTGAAAATACGATGATGTTTTTCTTACCAAATCGATCTGCTAACGGTCCCCCGAAGAAAGTGCCTAACACACCAGCAATCATAAATGCGAATACGAAATACTGGGCATTTTTTATAGATAAACCATAATGCTCAATTAAGTAAAATTGATAGAAATTCCCGATACCGGCACCGTACCAAGAGCGCACAAAAGTAAGAAAAACAAGAAGTATAATAACAAATTTAATGTGTGTACTTACAATTGCATTTTCCGCCTCAAGCGCAGCTCTCTTCTTCCTTCTTACAGCGCCGGTTGCTAATTCATTTTTGTACCAATTCGATACGAAAATTAACAATGCAATTCCTACTGCTGCAAATGCTGTAAAACCTAATGAACCAATTTGACCGAGTGGAACGAAAATTAGCGCTGTAAAAATAGGAGCTAAAGAATTCCCCGTGTTTCCCCCAACTTGATAAATCGCTTGCGCTAACCCTCGTTTTGCACCTGCCGCCATATACGCAACACGAGCGCCTTCTGGATGAAAGACTGCGGAACCTAAGCCAATAAATAAAACAGAAATAATAACAATAATAAAGTTTGGTGCAAACGCGAGTCCAATCATTCCAAGCATACTTGAAAACATACCGAGTGGTAATAAAAATGGTGACGGCTTCTTATCTGAATACATACCAAACACCGGTTGCATAATCGATGACGTCATATTTAACGCAAACGCAATCCACCCCACTTGCATATAGGATAAATTCATCGTTTTTTCCAAAATAGGAAACAACGCCGGCACAACTGCTTGCATCGAATCATTTAAAAAATGTCCGAAACTAATCGCAAATAATATTCGATATATTGTCGGTGTTTCTACTGTGTTTTTTTGTGAAACTGCCTGCATATGTGAATCGCTCCTTTCTGTACAAAATATATATTTATTACAGTAGGTGTAATAAATTCTGACTTTTGAAACATTTCTATTCTATACTGCTTTCATTTCTTTTTCCAGAAATATAACTTAACTCCCATCATTGACTTGCATCCTTGTAACTTTCAGCAGTAAAACATTATAGAAAAAGGCAACCCAATCACAAACTGGGTTGCCTCTTACATTAAATTGCAAAACGCTTATACTTCTCATAATCGCTCGTCTTACATTCCACTTCTAGTTTCGTACCTTCATTTTCATAACTCGTTGATAAAACGTGCGCATGATTATTGAAATACGAAACTACCTGTCCTTGATCATACGGAATTAACATTTCACATTTCGTATATTCTTTATAAATATGGGAACGAATCATTTCTACAAGCTCTTCAATTCCAACATGTTTCTTCGCAGATAAATACACGCGGTCTTCTTGTACTTTCGGAATTTCAACATCCACCATATCTGATTTGTTATAAGCATAGATCGTTGGAATATTTTCTACTCCAATTTTCTTTAACGTTTCATTTGTAATATCAATTAATTGTTCATAATTTGGATTTGCGTAATCTACGACGTGAATAAGTAAATCTGCTTCCGCTACTTCTTCTAACGTTGAACGGAACGCCTTCACAAGATGATGTGGTAATTTACTTACAAATCCAACTGTATCTGTTAATAAAAATGATTTATTATCTGGCAAATCAATATTTCGTACAGATGTTTCTAACGTCGCAAATAACATATCTTTTTCAAATACTTGTTTTTCTTCTGTACCATTATAAAGTTCAAGCATTGCATTCATCGTCGTTGACTTTCCTGCATTCGTATAACCTACTAATGCTACAACAGGTATTTCATTTTTCTTACGTTGCTTTCGCTGCGTTTGACGCTGGGCAACGAGCGCTTCTAAATCTTTATTCAAAACTGAAATTTGTTCTTCAATTTTACGACGGTCTAACTCTAACTTCTTCTCACCGACACCTTTATTTTTCGTACCAACGCCGCCGCTCTGTCTCCCTAACGATTCACGAAGACCAATTAAACGAGGCATCATGTACTGAAGGTGTGCTACTTCTACTTGCAGCTGTGCTTCTTTCGTTTTCGCACGTTGCGCAAAAATATCTAAAATTAAAATGGTACGATCAATTACCTTACAATCTAAATCCTCTTCTAAATTTCGAATTTGTGAAGGAGATAATTCATCATTAAAGATGACCATATTCGCATCTATTTCTTGTACATACGCTGCTACTTCTTCAATCTTTCCTTTTCCGATATAATGCGATGGATTTACTCGTTGTAAATTTTGCGTTACTTGCCCAATTACCTCTACATCACAAGCTTCCGCAAGATTTGTTAACTCTTCCATCGAATATGCAAAATCATCTTCATTACCTACATTTACTCCAACTAAAACTGCTCTTTGTAATACTTCTTCCATATATTTATTCCTCCATTTCGATTACGTAAAATAAAAAACACAGGTCGCTGCCTGTGTTTTCGTAAACGGATAAGGGTTCACCAAAGAAATAGAAGAAAGCTATGCTTTCATCCTATTTTATAGTCAAAAAGTCCCAAGATCGTATACGTATACACAATAAGCGTTCACCTATACAATCCCATTCTATTTATAAAGGCAAAACAAAAAGAGGGCGTATTCGTCCCTCCCTCTTTTTCACATATAAGCTTAATAAAGGGTTCCTTTAAAATAGGCAGACCAATCCCGTTCACTCTGTACACAGACAGAGCCTTTGAGCGCTATTCAATTATTGGCACAAAGTATTGAGACGTAATCTGATTAAGATCAAAGGAAGCCCCTCCGTTCATTTTAAGTTACATAAAGTGTAGCATAAGTAATTCGCTTTCACAAGGTTTAACAACCTATATCACACTAAAGAAAATCGTCATTTTTTGCGAGTTTTTCTCACAATAAAAATAACAAAAGCAATTATCAATTTTAGAAACTTCTCGTATATTATTTTTACAGCACTCGCCAAATTCCTTCATAGTAAGTTAAGTATTATCGTTTTAATACAACAAAAATCTATATTGACATTTTTATAACCTAATATTAGTATCAGGTTATAAAAATAAAAATTAGGAGATGTTCCTATGCATTCTAAATCTCGTATTACTG
>NZ_JBEUTW010000074.1:0-11153 GCF_040492675.1 Bacillus sp. AP50 | reverse complement strand
TGTGTATAAGAGACAGTTTCGTCACCATGCTTTAATAGATTTGTTTATAGCTATCTGCCCTATAAAAAGCTTCTGTCTGAATTTCATATTTCTTTTCTGGTAAATCAATATCTGGATTTCCTTTAAATATATTCTTCAGTTTAACTTCTGTATCTAAAACAAATTTATTTATATTATCTGTTTTGGCATTATCCCCAAGTACTAGCTGTATCTTGCTATAGTCTTCATAAAAATACTCTTGTAGTAATGGTATAATATCATTTAAAAATATATGTGCTAGATTCTGTACAGATTGATTTTCTTCTCCAACCAAAGGAGTAAAAAAGGCATGTCCAATTGTATGCTCTCTATCATATAAGAATTCTATTCTTTCATTCATCGCTTTTAAAATAGCTGGAACATCAATGCCTTCTATTTCGAGAATACCTAGTTCTTTAAGTATTTCAATGTTAGGCATCATCTCAATGAATTTAAATCTTCTCCTTAATGCTGTATCCATTAAAGAAATAGATCTATCTGCTGTGTTCATTGTCCCAATAATATGTACGTTATTAGGGACACCAAACTCCTCCCCTGTGTATGGTAAAAGTGCAGTAGTTTGTTCTGATGCTCCAATCCTCTTTGTTGGCTCAATCAGTGTAATTAACTCTCCAAATATTTTTGAAATGTTCCCTCTGTTAATTTCATCTATTATAAAGACATATGGATCAATATTTTTTTCTACATTAATCTCTTTAGTACTAATATACTTTTCAATTAAGTTGATTACCCCTTCAATATCCATCTTTCTTAATGGATATACAGTCTTCCTATCCAATTTTGTATTCTTATTTAGGGCATATACTTCCTCATTAATATTAGTAGCAATCCACTTCACTTTTCTTTTCCTTGGATATCTTTTATCGGAATCATCAAATTCATAAGGGCCGTCTATAATTCCTATTGCATCAATAGTTGTATTACTTCTTTGAATAAAGACAAGATCTTGTTCTTGCATTTCCTCTTGGAAATTTAACAAAATCCTTCTTACTGTACCGTTTACACTATCATTTTGTTCATTTATGAATTGTTCTTGCTCAGCCCATCCAATCTTAATATAGCCATTCTTAAAACATTCTTCTTTGAGTTTAGTTTGCCCCGTCCCTTCAAGAAGGACATTCCACACAACAGGGTGCTTCCGGATTTTTAAGGAAGGTGCTTGTACTCTAACCTTTTTGGCTTCTTCACAAAACTTTTTAAATACTCCAGAAGTATATTCATATTTTAAATCTGTTATGGAATCTTCGTCTTGTTGATTAATTACTGGTTTTATTCCTTCAATAAATTCTTCATATCCATACGATTGATGAAATGTTGTAAAAGCAACTCTTCCTTCTTTTTTTAACATTTCATAACGACTTAATACGTCTTTATAAGGTATTTCCTTTAATGACTCGACATTTTTTTTATCACAAATGGCAACTGCGTATAAAACCGTATTATACGTTTTACCGGTTCCAGGTGGTCCATACAAAATTTGATTCTTTGCAAATTCCACGTCACTACTCCCCCTTTGTGATGGATTTGTTTCTTGCTGATTAGTTACCGTATTGTACAATTGAGATACCAGTGAACCATCATCTCCATCTGTCAACAATCTCGTTGAAATTCCTTGCAAAAGCCCCTGCTTATACTCAACAGGTATAAACAAGCTATCTGTAATATCGATTTTCATGTACTGTTCCCCTTGCCACGTACCTAAGTGTTGAATCACTTCTTCACCTTTTAATCCAGCTGCATTACATGCCTCCCGAATGGCTATTAAGGAGTTCTTATCCGGCATCATCTGTACTTTTTTTGTTCTCTCAACATTTGCGCTTTGTCGCGAAACAGGTGTAAAATCTTTATCTAAAATAAACAAATTTCCCTTTTTATCACCAATATAATAAACATTTCCAATTTCATAGGCACGCTCAAACGTTATTTTCCCTTCCCTCTGTAATTCTTCAATAATTACTCCAACTTTTAAAATCCGCTCTATCTCAGCCAAGTTCTCACTTGTAAAATCTTCATCTAGATATCTCTTAAATCCCTTAAGTATTTTAAACATTTGAAACGGTAACATAACAGTGTCCCTTTTTCTGTTTTTATTGCTATGTTTATACCTGTAACAAATAATCGGATTTTCTATAATTTCTTTAACACTTCCCATATGTGTAATCATTGGCGAAGATGTAACTTTATCCTTTAAATCTTCGAATATATAATCACGAATAGAAGCTCCTGTTACCAGATAAACCTTATCCCCAACCACTTCCTCTTTTACATTTCCGCTATCACTTTGAGACTTTGTAAGTTTAGTAAGTGATCTAGGCCAATAAATTGTTTTGGATTTTACAAAGATTTCAAATTCTCCAATTGTATTTGAAAAAACGGCAAATTTTTGTGCCATAAAAATTTCAACTCCATTCTAACTAAAATGAGTATCATATTTCCTTTATCATGAAAATAATCACAAACGAAATTCCCCTCATATTCCATTATTGTATTATTTGTTTATAACACTTTTGTGAAATACATTAAATTGACATCTAAAATGCGAACTCGCTAAGTTAAAAGGCCTACACCCTTATAGTAAATCACAATTAAATTAAAGTCTTCAATACATAACCTCTTTATTTATCACTGCAAAATTAATTATGAGATTTTCTTTCTGCATTTTCTTATATAATAGAAATATTTATTTCACCTTTACTAAATAGAAAACCATCCTGAAGTTACCAATAAAATAATAGGAATTTTAAAAAGGAAAATACCCCCTTTACATACCGAGATGTATTTTCCTTTTTACTAAAATTAAAGAATTGTCATTTTAATAGGATATAAAGTCTCCAACTGTTTTCTTTATTCCTTCTTTCGTTCACAACAATTAAACCAACGGATTTTTCTTAAGTCAATGCCGTTCTCCACCCAACGATTCCCATCCCAACGGTATCCATTTACTAAACAACTTTCAATAAAAACCGGATAGTACCAAAAGTCTGTACCATCAGATAATGTAACATAAGTACGTTTGCAAAAGCAGCAGTCCATGCTCATCCCTCCTTTTTTCATGTGTTCCCTCTAATTTATTCAATTTGTTTTTATGAGTGATTGCTCTATGGATAATGCGCTATTCCGCTTGTTTTTCTTGCCGATTTCATATTAGATTTTTTCCCTACTAAAAAATCCCCTTTGAAAACACAGCAATAAAATGACATACGGAGACAATCCTCAGAAGAGGATTACATATGGAGATATATGAGAAATTCCGGTATTTTTAATCCAACAGAGATTTTGGAAATATATGGTCTAGTAGGATTTCCCGATACATATTTATGTACTATTAATCCAGCTATTAAGATGACATACAAAACCTCTTTTTCAAAAAAGAAGGGAGAGAAACTTGTGTCTAATCATAATCTTTTCATTCGAGTTTTAAGGAAAGAAGACTTCCTAGACCTGACTTTTGAGCTAGTCAACATACACACTTATGGAGCTCCTCTTTACCTTTGCCGGAGTAATGCAGGTGAACCAGCATTATTAATCGTTCATTTTCCCTCACAACATATTGTAGAAGAAGTATTTTATGAAAATGAAGATATAAAAACTCCCATTAAAGCTATGCTTTCTGGTCCAAGTCGCCTAGTGTTCAAGCTTCCAGACGACGAGGACACTTGGGCACTCACAATGGAAACTTTACTTAACTGGAAGGATTATAAATCCGTAGTACCAGACCCTATTGAACGAGATCCTTTATGGCCAGCAGCACCACCTTTTTCCTTACCAGATCCAAAGATATTCGAGGGAAAGACTTCTTTAGAAATTCCCACAGGACTTTATATTTCTCCAGATAAATCTGGTATTTGGTATAATATCGTACAATCTGAGGGACAAAATGGTCGATTTGTATTATGGCATACACAACTTGGAGAAAAGCAAAAAGCAAACGAATATTTTATCCGTGAGGGCGGCGCTACACATTTTATCACTACATCTAATCATCCTATCCCATTTAACAGTTCCCCAACCCAGAATGAACTGAAAGAAATTGTACAGCTAACAACAGATTTCTCTATGCCAAGACTTCCTACTGGAATGTCTATAGAAGATTGGAAAAATAGTTTAAAAGCACAAAATCTTCCACTAGAATACATACCGAGTCCTATTATGATTCGACGTCTGATGCTTTCTTCTGCAGGAGCTTGGGCTAACTTTGAGGCCGTGTGGAATTACCCTACGCTTTTGAACGATACACTTGGTTATAAAGGTGGTTTATCCCTAGAACAATGGCAGCACATTATGACCCAAGGTAGAGATCAATTTGTTAAAACCGTAAAGAAGGCCTTTCTATGTGATACAGGGCATGCAGTATCAATTGTTACGATTACTGAAAGACAATTCGAATCTTATGATATACTCAACGGGCAAAACATGAAGGGTGCAAAAGCTGTCTTAAGAAAATATTCATACATCGAAGTCCGAGAGCCTGTTAAAAATTACGAAACGCTAGCTTCTGTTTATAAGTATAACCGTCGAGAAATTCCATTTAAATGGATAAAAATTACGACTCGTACAACTCCAAAGTTAAGTCGCGAGAACAAAATAAATGTGATTCTTCCCTGTACTATTGAGGAAGACGATAAGCCTTTCTGGCCTACTAAGTCAGGCGAAGACAAACCTTTTCACTTCAAAATGATCGCAGAAGATTGGGATGGAAATATAGTTTCCTTTGAACGGCCTCTTCTGTGTGTTCCAATTGCTACATGTATGCCAACTGAAGAACAAATAGTTACAGAATATAACAAATCTATTTTTCGACTTGTCCAACTAAATCATCAGCCTATTGCCTTTGCTAATACCGATTCTAACAGTACGGGTAAGACTACACTAGAAACGGCAACAGTGACCTTTAGAGCACAGCTTGTGGAAGGTGAAAAAAAAGAAGAGTTAAAAAAAATGAAGTTACCTTTCTTTCAACCTAGCTTTCTTCCAGAAGTTGAATCAGCGGAAGTGAACATTCCTGCTGCTGAACAGGTAACCGGTCGGAAATTAGAGCAAAAATCTATCGAATTTGAAAAAACTTACTTAGATCATGGTTTTAATTCAAATGTAAATAAAGCTGAGGTTTTTATGAGACTTGCTCCAAGTCTCACAAAACTCGAATTATCCTTGCCTACAGAGAAAGCAGGTGGGCTCATTACCCCAAATTCAACTATTGAGGGATTATCGAGGGCGCTCGGTCCTGTCGCAAACCCATCTGATATTATTAGCGGGGAGTTCGACCCATCAACACTATTTGGGCACGCCAAATTTTTAGGAGGAATCACATTACAGGACATTCTACCAAAGAAGGTAAAAATTGATTTATTAAAAATTAAGGAGTTAGAATCAGTATTAGATCCTGATCAATTAATAACGAAACTTGATGACCCCAATTTCAAACTTGAATCCCCTATGCTAACGAATCGTCGTCTACCAAATAATGCTATCGAAACACGCTATTTGTGGAAGCCAAATATTGAAAACTGGGGAGATACGGCAGGTTTCTTCCGATTCTTAGCAAAAAGGGGTGATACAACATTCGAGCACGATGCTCAGCTAAGTATAAATGTTCAAATGATTACGACGCCCAACGGTAGCCCTCCTACCTACTTGGTACTAGGGAAGTTAAAAGAGTTTGCTTTGGAGTTTGTCGAAGCCATGTTGCTTAAATTTGATGAATTAAGGTTTACTGCTGATAACGGCAAGAAAATGGATGTCAGTGCAGAAGGCCTCGACCTGGTATTCAAGGGACCGCTTGAATTTGTAGAAACACTCAAAAATATCATACCGGCTAATGGCTTTTCGGATCCTCCTTTCTTAAACGTGACAGCAACCGGGATTACGGCAGGTTTCACACTAGGTATCCCGGCTTTCGGTGTAGGCATATTCAATTTACAGAATATCAATCTTAGTGCAGCGCTATCTCTCCCTTTTGTCGATCAGCCTGTTGGTGTAAAATTTGCTATTTCAGAGCGACACAAACCATTTAATGTCTCAGTAAGTGGCTTTGCAGGTGGAGGTTTCTTTAGTCTTGCACTCAGTGCTAAAGGAATTGAAGCAATTGAGGCATCCATCGAATTTGGTGGAAACATCAGCTTAAATCTAGGAGTAGCCACCGGCGGTGTGTATGTGATGGCAGGCATTTACTACGGTATGATTGGAAAGGAAGTAAACCTTACTGGCTACTTGCGCTGTGGGGGCAATTTGAGTGTTCTAGGCTTGGTTTCGGTGACAGTTGAATTCTACTTGGGCCTTACTTACCGTAAGAAAGAAAATAATCATGTAGAAGTCTGGGGGCAGGCCACTTTAACCGTTGGCGTTAAAGTCGCATTTTTTAGTAAGAGCGTCAGCCTCACTGTTGAACGCAGGTTCGCAGGAGCAGCAGGGGATCCAACCTTTGCACAAATTATGGGCCCTGAATATGAAGGTGACTATCCCTATGAATGGGAAAAATATTGCATGGCATTTGCATAGAAATAATTTATTCGTAAACTATATTCAATCTATAAAAATAACTTATAAAGGAGTTTTTTATGGATACAACTCAAAGTATATTTTGGATTGCTCTGCCCAATGGAATAACAAAGAATGAAAAAAAACAACATTTAAGATTGTCTGTTTATATAAACCCACGTTTACGGTCAGAACACATCACAACCTTAACTTCTTTTCCTGATTTTCTCAACTGGGCATGCACTATGCATCCAGACCATACGAAATTTTCTATAGAGGTAAATGATGGAACTCAGACGAAAGTAATACCAGCGTATAGGATAACACCTCCTCCTATACAAACACTTTGGTGTTCACTTTTCGAGCCAACTATTCCTGTCCAACCACATGAATTTGATGACTATTCCAGTCGGCCTATTTTGAGTTATCCGGTTAAAAACGTGTTGGAGTATCTTAAGAATTTTTATCAAAAACTTGTAAAAAAAGCACGCTTTGATCTACCTTGTTTAATTCCTCCAAGAATAGATTGGTATGGAGAAGGAAGACAGGAAGAATGTATAAGTATCTATGAATTAATTAATGAATTGGTGGAACTTCACAATCTTTTTGATGACCATGAGATACATACAGAGAAAGACTTAAGTAATTTATTGAACAATTCTCTTGAAGAAGCCAAAGTCAAAGCTCGCAAGCGCCAGGCTACAGGAAGAACTGGAGATACAATTACACCTCCTTTTCCCTTTAATCAAGGTCTGGTCAGTCCAACAGTTCCAGGTGCCTTTCGTAATCATGATATTCAAGTTGATTATTACCGAACCATGCATTTTCACCATCGTCCAGCCCGTACTCCTCCCAAAACGCTGCCCGATAGTTCTGAAGCCAAAACTCACTTTGAGAAAGAAATCGACTTTCACCAAATGCTCTCGTCCTTAGGGGATTTCCCTGAGATTTTGCGCCGATTGGGACTGATTATAGACCTTTATATACCAGCTGATTCTATACCGAAAACAAATAATAACCCTGGCAAGTTTAAATTACGTATCGTTCCTAGTTGGTCTTCTCAACTCCCTACCCGTCAAAATGATAATCAAGCTTCCTGGACGGAAGACTACTGTCCATGGACGGCTTATGATTATAGGGAGGAAAATGGTTTAGAATTATTTACTGCCTACTCTTCTACAAACGAAATAGACGGTGGGATTTGGATTCCTAAAAAAGAGGATGTTGAATTGGTTCAAGTTGACGTAGATGGTGCTGCACTCAAGACATTGAACCTTGCGGCAACTATAGCAGCTCACCTGAAAAAAGATGTAACCGATAAACCTATTGATTCAAATGAAAATTCCGGGGTTTCTCCTATGCGTAACGGTGGTATCTCAGTTGTACGTAACAACAATGCCGACCACTTAAACAATATCTTTAATCGATCTAACAAACTGAACCAGCTGCTTAACAATGGTCCTTCAGAAGAACCTTTATATGCAGAGGATCTTGTACGTGGATACAGACTAGATGTGATTGATCAAAATTCAAATCGATATTCACTACATCAGCGATTTGGCCAATATAAAATACTAAATGCTGATGGGGTATACCAAATTATTGACGAAGGTTTTATACAACCTAGCATCACAAGTTCTCCTGAAACTCTAGATCCCGTTAATGAACTTTATATTCATGAGTCTCTTTTCACTTGGGATGGATGGAGCTTGTCAGCTCCACGTCCTGGTAAAAGTATTAGTCGGACTTCTAGTGCACCAAATCCCGACGAACCTGAAACCATGCCAACGAAAGTTAAAAACACTGCTATGACGCGACTTGGATTAGAGACAGATTTCATGGTGGAGCATGGAACCTTGCCCCGTCTTCGTTATGGAAATGATTATACATTCCGTGTTCGAACAGTTGATTTAGCAGGAAATGGACCAAATTTGGAGGAAGCAAAAAAGATTGAAGCCGCGTTATCGCTTGATAAATCGCCTATAGGTTATCTTAAATATCTTCGCTTTGATCCAGTCAATCCGCCGGAACTTATACCTAGACAATTATATACCCCTATAGATAACCTAAATGATACTGATACGACCGCCTATGCAGAAGGTGAATCATTGGAGCGACTGGTTATCCGAAGCAATTATAACAAAACAACAGAAGAATATGCTGCGGCCAACCCTGCATATCTACCTTTTAACGACAGACATGTGGCACCACCTAAAGCCTCGCTTCAAATGATAGAAGAACATGGTCTTCTAGATGAAGCTCTTGATGCAAAGAAAAGTGGCATGGATCAAAATCAGATTCGTGAAGTCATACAGAATGTATATTGCTTAGCTACTCGTGAGGCTGGATCATTTAATGATGATACATTAGATTCCGTGTACTTTATTCGTACTGGGACAGATCCTTCATCGAACGATGGTTATGCAGTCCATACTGAGAAACAGCTGATTCTTCCTTACTTGCCGGATCCCTGGGCAACAGGTGTAGTTTTTCAAGGACTACCTGGTCTTAATCCTCAAGATTTATTTTACATTGACTTAAAATCAAATCCTTGGTATGAAGTTACACCGTTCCGCATTCGTATAGTTGAAGGTTCTGCTCTAACTTGGTGGGACGAAAAAAAACGAGTACTTAACATCCAACTTCCAAAGGCAAGTATAATTCCCAACATCCGTGTTAGCTCAAAATTTGGAGGAAACCTTGAGGAAATGGGGCTTTTACAGTGGGTGAAAGACGACAAAACCAGCTGGACCGATCAGGAGCTGCTAGAACTAGAAAATGATATCTTATTCGGCCGCATCTGGTTATTTACCCCTTTTCGGGAAATCACTCTTGTTCATGCTGTTCAACAGCCGCTCGATTTCCCTGCGCAACCTATTCTTAAAATAACAGATCGTACGGAAAACAGTACTGAAGCTTATCTCTTCGGAAATATCTATGTTCATATCCCTAGCACTTCCAAAGTTGATATTCTTGCTGAATGGAGAGAAAGAATTGATGATATAACTAAAAGCGAACCAGAATTAGATCCTGTTCCCTTCCGTAATCATGTTATGGAATTACCTATCTGGTTAGACAACAATAAAGAGGTTCTCCTTAAAGATGACCCTAATGCCTTGCATTTAGAGAATAACCAATCACGCCTTGTTTTCAACAGTACTCTTGCGGAAACTGTATATAAAAAATTATTAAATAATCCTATGAATCCAGAAAATCAGGAACAAATAAATTTGGCAACTAAAGTTGAGAAACACGGATTTGGAGATACGAAGTACAGACATGTCTGCTACAAAGTTAGGGCTACTACACGCTTTCGTGAATACTTTCCAACAAATATGTCAAACGAGAATCTTATTCGAGAAACTGAAGAGATTAAAATTGATGTCCTAAGTTCTGCTAGACCTTCTAAGCCTTTAGTTAAATACGCCTTGCCTACCTTTTCTTGGCAACAAATGAATGAAAATGATGAAAAAGTTACGAGTTTGCGGAGCGGAGGTATTCGGGTTTATCTCGACCGCCCATGGTGGTCCTCCGGAGATGGTGAGATGCTGGGTGTTGTTTTAGTTGAAAATATAGAACCCAATCGAGAAGATGATATTTACAGTTACTTAACTTTTTGGGGTCAAGATCCAATCCGAGAATCACCTGGACTTCCACTTCCGACTATAGCAGATTTTAAGAATTATAAAGAGGTTTATGATGCTAATCTATTCGAACTTCCTAACAAGTCTGTAAAAGTAGTTTGTTTCGAAGTAAAATGGGATAGCGAACGCAAGATGTGGTACTGTGACCTAGAGCTTGACACCGGTAATGCCTACTATCCGTTTATCCGTTTAGCTCTTGTCAGGTTCCAACCAAACTCATTAATCTCTCCTACTGATTTACGCATATCACCCGTAGTTCTTGCAGGAAATGTTCAAACTGCACCTGATCGTTCCTTAACTGTAACACGGGACCAAAGCCAGTTTAACGTCTACAATGTCTCAGTAAGCGGTGTAACCTATTCTGCAAAGAAGTTAAACGTACCAAGCGATACGGTAGCTCCATCTACAAGCTTGATGAGTATCCAAGTTCAACGTCAGCTTTCACAAATTGAGGATGAAACCATAGGCTGGGAGGACGTTCCGAACTTAGATGAAATAGTAGTCCATCCTGGCTCTCCTGATACGAATGGTGTGGTCACATGGGAAGGCCAAGTAGCTATTCCAGAGGAAAATCAATGGTATCCGTTACGACTTGTTGTCAAAGAAATAGATGTATTTTATGGTGCACAACCAACTGAAACCTACCAACGTATAGTCTATATGGATATTATTCTCTTATAAAATGAAAATTGGTGTAACGATAAACGTAATAGCGGGAATTGAAATGATTCCCGCTATTATTTTTTAAGATTTAAAGTTTTCATTTCTCCCTCTTTTCTCTCAAGGGGCTTTTTTTCTTTATGGATAGAGTAAAACCTTAAGTTCATGCCTCTTAACCCACAGTACATTCTTGGGTCTTTTTTTATTAGTCATTATATAAGTTGTCAGTTTGAATTATATAGCAGAGAAGTAAGGGTGAACTACTCGCCACTTAATTTATCCATTTTTATTTCCTGCATAATCTAAAAACAGGGACATGGTAGCACCAACACC
>NZ_JBEUTW010000073.1:0-22735 GCF_040492675.1 Bacillus sp. AP50 | reverse complement strand
GTAAAAAGAGGAAGAAAAAGCAAGCAAAGAGACAAAAGTACATAAAGAAAAAACAGGAGCAGAACATACCTTTTTCACAAAAAGTAGTCATTACGATAGAGAAAACATTTCGGTATATTTGTATGTTCTTGTATGTGATTTTTTGTGTGTTTTTATGTGGGATGGTTAAATGTTTGGGGATAACCCCTAATGTTATTGAAGGTATTTTTGGCGTTATGCTTGTTATGGTAGAAGGAATCTTATTCTTTATATTATTTGATAAGGTTTGGCCTAGTCATGAAAGTAAAAAAGATAGAAAAAGAAGCAAAAAATCTTCATCCAATTCAAGCTCATCAAGTGGATTCGGTGACTACAGTAGCAACGATTGTAGCAGCTCAAGTGATGGCGGAGGAGATTGCGGAGGTGGTGGAGACTAAGTTGGTTTTTCAGAAGAACGACTAATGGAAGGATGGGATGAAATATGGAAACTGTGAACTTAATAGAATTAACAAAAGACATTCAAGATCAACATAAAAACTTCGTCGTTTCAAACATAAACAGTCATTGCTTACGCATCGCTGTATTTACTGGTGAATATGATTGGCACTATCATTCTAATTCGGATGAATTATTTATTGTGCTAGAGGGAGAGTTACTTATTGATTTTGAAGATGGAGAAACGGCGGTTTTAAAGCCAAATGATTCTATTTTAATTCCAGCATGTACGATTCATAGAACGAGAGCATTAAAGAGGACGGTAAATCTTTGTTTTGAACATATAGAGGCTGATACGATTATAGTGGAGCGATTATGAAAAAATTATCTGTAGCCGAGTATAGAAAAATCATTCCGATTTTGGAAAGTAATACAAGAACGACGACATTTGCTTATGCGGTATGTGATCAAATGGTAGATGGTGAGGTTTTTGTAAACGGGCAATTAACAGCAGGGTTAATTATTACAGCTAACGGTATTTATTATTTATTTGGTGATACTGATGATCAAAATTATAACGAAGAGTTATTTTCATATTTAAAAACAGCTATTGAGAAAACAGAGAAGAGATTTACACTCTTTACTTCAAGTGAAGAGTGGGAAATGATGTTAGAAGAGCGTTTTAGTAATACACTTCGGAACATCCCGCGAATGAAATTTCAAAGAGTAACCTTTGAGGAGAGAAAACGAGATTGTAACAAAAATACATATGAAGTGAAGCGTATTGATAGAAGAGATATAGAGCGAAGCAGTGAATTTAAAGAGAAGTACTACAAAGAATATTGGGGATCAAAAGAAACGTTTTTGAATAGTGGTTTTGGATTTTGTATAGAACAAGATGGGATAATTGTAGCTGAATGCGTCTCAATATTTAGCGGGAATGGTTATGCTGAAATAGATATCGCAACACATGAAGCGCATCAAGGGAAAGGATTAGCTCAAGCTGTTGCAACACGGTTCATTGAACATTGCATGCAAAATGATATTATACCGAGCTGGGATTGTTATGTAGACAATATTCCTTCGCGAAAATTAGCTAGTAAATTAAGTTTTTATCATCCAATAGAATATAGTTTGTTTGTACGTAAGAAAACGGGGGAATAAAAATGAATGTAGAATTAACGAGATTTAAAGTTAAGCCTGGTAAGAGTCATCGAGTAGATGAATGGATGCAGCTTCTTAATGACAATATGAAAGAAGTCCTTTTGACATTAAACGACGAAAAGATGTACGTTGAGACAATTTTCCGGGAAATAAGAGATGGAGAAGAGTACTTATATTGGTATTCTGTGCAAGGAGAAGGCGGGGCTCTTGTCGAAAATTCTCATTATGAAATCGATAAAAAGCACTTAGCGTTTTGGTATGAATGTATTGATGAAGAAGCAATGTCTATTGATATGAAAACAGAAGTTGTTATGATTCAAGATGTTGTGAGGGAAGCGATGGAATAATAGAGTAATATTTTGTGAACAAAAAACAGTCTTATTTTTTTGCTGAAATATATATTATTGGAGATGCTATAGGATGAGAATTAGTAATAAATATATCACTCTCGATGAAATAGAGATAATAAGAGAATCCTTAAATAAATTGCATGAACATCATAATAATAAATCAAAATATTTTTCTGGCGATTACCCAAGAATGACATTTGAGGAACGTATTGAAAATTATAAAAAGAACTCAAAGTACGGAGAATATAGAATTGAATTATTGATTGAGTCAGAAACAGATAATATATTAGGATTTTGTATAGCGTATAGTAAAAGCGTAAGCGGAAAGATTGAAGTTTTATTTGTTGATGAAAAATACCGAAGAAACGGATTTGGTTTGAAATTAATGAATAGTGCAGTGGAATGGTTTAAAGTGAAAAAGATAGATGAAATTGAATTAACAGTAGTGTATGGAAATGAAGCTGTATCATTTTATGAAAAGCTGGGATTTTATCCTCGTTCAATTATTATGGCAACTAAGTCATAACGATAGTATGGGGAGAGATGAGTGGGAGTTTTTGTTTCAAAAAAATGGTTCATATTTTACTAAATTATATGTGAAGAGCACATCAAAATAAATATGCTTTTTATTATGGAAAAATTTATAAAAGCTGTATTTGGATATCTTTAAGTGAAAATAAAGAGGGATATCGAGAATATTTTAGGATAAACTATAAAGTGAAACTTTAATCAGTGGGGGGGCATCCCTACTGATTATCAGCCCTCACCAATCGGGCTTTTACGAGCAGTCCGCCCCCCCTAACTTCTTTGCTTCCGCTGAATTTTGATGTGGGGTCTTACTGCCTGTTAATGCGGGATAAAGAAATAAAAAACACCAAAACAAAAGACTTACCAATATACGGTGTAGTCGTAACAGGAAAACAGAGGATTTACAAAGTTTACAAGGGTCACCGTATATTAAGGCTGCTGTAAGAGGTGTAACAGTTGAGAAATATTGATTACAAGTAATTAATGTGAATAATCAGAAAATTTATGTTATAATATGGGAAAAGGAGGTTTATATGAGGCAAATACATGGAGCAATTTATATTTACATAACAATGTTTTTCGTGGCGATATCCTATGGATTGGGGCACGTGTATTCGCATCCTATACTAACTTTTTTAAGCGGAGCATGTATGGCGTTTGCGCTTCTTGTCCACCTTTTCTCAGTTTGGATCGTGAAATTTCAATTAAATATTAGTGAAATAGAAGAAGGCACTTTCTAAGTGGCCTTCTTTTTTTAATAATATTTTGGAAGGTCTTGCAGCAATTTTTCAATTTTGCATTCGGTTTCTTCACATATAGACAGTGTGCGTAGTCGGAAAAACAAACTACGTAAGAAAGATTTTATATTTCCGTATAGGTACTCGTACGATTCAGTATGTAATGTCTGTTTTTTGACGGGTAATTGAGCTACTAATTCATGAAGGGCTAATAGGAGTACCTCTTCCTTTAGACCATTTTGTAGCATTGCGACAATCGGATAAACGAGACGTTCGTCTTCTTCATATTTGTAGTAAATAGAATGGACACAAACTTTGTTTAATAAAGTTTGTAATATTTCTTCGTAATATAAAGTTTCCAGTTTAGGACTACGAACAAGCGCCTCAAATGTATCAGAAGCGTGAGCGATACTATGTGCCCAGCCGTGGTCTTGCACATATCCGCGGAAATCATGCTCGTTGTTCATATATAACACTAATCGATCTTTTACATGTAAAAGATCAGCCTGTGATAAGAAATTATGATTTGTATCGGCATCAATAATGAGTGCAATTAATAATGTTGTAAATGCACGGGTAAATACCGCATCTTCGTCATCCGAATGAATCTTATACAATAAATATTTGTCACTGATGCTTTCTAATAATAGTTTCTGTAATTGTGTGTGTGAAAGGTAGTCCTTTTTGATGAGATGGTAAAAAGTAGAGCAAATAAGTTTGTCCCTTAAATAGCTATCGGTAACACCGATATGTTTAAGCATATTGGAAATTAAAGAATCCATGTTAATTGTATCCATTACGTAATGATTATTACGAATTTCTTCTAACTGTTGTTGTAACATATAAACCACCTATTTTAGAAAATTCTGTATTTTAATAGTATAATAAGAGGAAGAAATAGACAATAAATAAGTGCTTTTGAATGGAGGTGGGCATTATGAAGAGAGCATTATTCTTTTTCATTAGTATTTTCTTTTTAGGAAGCTGTTCCATTTCGTATGTTACTTTTTCTAGCGAGAGCAAAAGTTGGACGGGACA
Organism: Bacillus sp. AP50; assembly: GCF_040492675.1. Taxonomy (NCBI): domain Bacteria; kingdom Bacillati; phylum Bacillota; class Bacilli; order Caryophanales; family Bacillaceae; genus Bacillus; species Bacillus sp. AP50. Next base: position 18,504 of record NZ_JBEUTW010000073.1, on the reverse strand, counting down.
ATATAAGGGCCATATTAAGGACGACAGTGAAGATGGAGTGTTTACGTTTCAGTATAAGGGCGGAGATGGGAATACAGAATTTAAGAATTTAGAGATTGCTATTAATGGAGCCTTTAGTACAATGACACAAACGTCAGAAGTTCATAGAGGAGCAAAGGTTGAAATGAAGTCTTCTTGTGTAAGTTGCGCGCCTATCTCTAAAGATGAACCAATAGAGATTGTGATTAAATGGGATGATAAGTATGAGGAGAAGATGGTGCTAAATTTGAAATAGCCTAGAGTAAGGGGTTAAAAATGAATAGGCATATGAAAATTGTTATGTTTTTAAGTGTATTTCTAGTCGTATTATCAGCGTGTGATACAAAACAAGTAGAGCAAGTAACGGTAAAAGAAGGGTATATTATATTAAGAAATGACACGGTGTTTTTTGCCGATGATAAAACGTTTAAAACAAAAGTAGAGTTGCAACATTATATAGAACAACAAATGAATAAAGATCATCCAGCACATATAGTCTTGAGCTTTAAGGACAAAGACGCATATAAACAGTTAAAAACAGGGGATAAAATAAAAGTATGGTTTTCTCAAATACTTGAAAGTTATCCAGCAAAAATGATTGTAGAGAAATTTGAAATAGTAGAGAAATAAAAAAGGCAGCAATCAAGCTGCCTTTTTTATTATTTTACAAATTGTAACTCTTTCGGGAACTTCGTTAAAATTTCTGATCCGTCTTTTGTGATGTAAATATCATCTTCAATACGAACGCCACCTACGTTTGGTACGTAAATACCTGGCTCGATTGTGAAGACCATACCTTCTTTTAATGGAGACTCGTTGCCAGCTTTTACATCTGGATATTCGTGTACGCTAATTCCAAGTCCGTGACCCAGGCGGTGTGGGAAGAAGTCACCGTAACCTGCATCTGCGATAACAGAACGAGCAGCGTTGTCGATTGCGCCAAGTGTAACACCTGGTTTACATGCTTCAACTGCTTGTAGTTGTCCAGCAAGTACAGTGTTGTAAATGCGAGTTTGCTCTTCAGAAATTTCACCGAATGCTACTGTACGTGTAATATCAGAGCAATAACCATCAATGATTACGCCTAAATCAAATAGTACGAAATCGCCGCGTTTCATTTTGTTTGCGCCAGGAATACCGTGTGGAAGAGCAGAGTTCGCACCTGCTAATACCATCGTATCAAATGACATTTTATGTATGCCTTTTGTTTTTAATTCGTGTTCAATAATTGCTAATACTTCTAGCTCGCTGCGGTTTTCTTTAATTGCATTTACACCAACTTCAACAGCATAGTCCGCCATTTTAGCTGCTTCGCGTAAAATAGAAAGTTCTTTTTCATCTTTAATTAAACGAAGTTCGCGAACTTTCTCCTCAGCTGATTTGAAAGCTGCATTTGGGAATAATTTCTTTAATTCTTCGTAGCGCTCTACGTTTAAATGTTCTTTTTCAATTGCAACTGCATTTGCATTGATGCCGCGGTCTTTAATTGCTTTTGCAATCATATCCCATGGTCTGTCAGTATCAGTAAATCCGATAATTTCATGTGCCCAGCCAGCGTTACGTGCTTGGCCTTCTTCCATTTTAGGGCAAATTAAAATAGGTTCTTTTTCTTGGAATACAAACATACCAAGAAGTCTTTCGTGTGGTTCACAGTGGAAGTTTGTCATGTAGAAGACGTTCGGTGTAGAAGTTAAGAACGCAGCTTCTACGTTTTTTTCTTTTAGCCATTGCATTAAATTTTCTAATCTAGCATTCATCGATTGGCACCCCCGAGATATTTAATTACAAATATAACTTTAACTCGGAAGAAAGCGTTATGACAAGTAAATAGATGTTAGAAAAGACAGGGGATTGAAAAATCATGTAGAATAAAAAGTGAGAATGTGAATAGGGGAGGAATGTAATAATGAAAGTATCTTATCATGGACATTCAGTTGTGAAAATTGAGGCGAATGGAAAAGTTATTTTAATTGACCCGTTTTTAACAGGTAATCCGAGAACAGATTTAAAAGCTGAAGATGTAAAAGTGGATGCAATCCTTTTATCGCATGGACACGGTGATCATGTTGGAGATACAGTAGAACTTGCGAAGAAAAATAATGCAGTTGTTGTAGCGCCATTTGAACTAGCAACATTTTTAAGTTGGCAAGGTGTAAATACACACCCGATGCATATTGGTGGTTCACATGAATTTGACTTCGGAAAAGTGAAGTTTACACAAGCATTCCACGGCTCTAGTTATATTGATGAAGAAAATAAGACGATTACATATACAGGTATGCCAGCAGGTATTTTATTTACAGCAGAAGAGAGAACTGTATACCACGCAGGAGATACTGCACTATTCTCTGATATGAAGTTAATTGGGGGATTAAATAAAGTTGATCTAGCATTTTTACCAATTGGTGATAATTTCACAATGGGACCAGAAGATGCTGTACTAGCGGCAAAATGGATTAATGCGAAAACTGTTGTACCGATGCATTACAATACGTTCCCAGTTATTGAACAAGATCCATATCAATTTGTAGAAAAGCTACAAAATTGTACAGGGAAAGTATTAGAAGCTGGAGAAAGTATTACACTATAGAAAAGAAACCCTTCATTTGAAAAGAAAAGTGAAGGGTTTTTACGTGTGTAGGACAGCTTTTAATACTTGTATTTGTTTTGGTGATTCTTTTCTTTTGGTACGTGGCTGTTCAGGTGTTTCATTCAATTCCATTGTAACTTTTTTACCATCTACGAAAGCTAAAAATACAGCACCTACAACCTCTAAAAGTTTTTTCATCATGTGTTCGCTCCTTTGATTTATTTCTTGTCTTAATTGTATAGGTAATCAAGTGTGCGAACTATCGAATGAGATGACAATAGCATTACATTGTTGTAATAGAATGACTGGTGGAATGTAAGAGTCATTTTGTTATAAAAAAAATAGTACAGGTATGCAAAGAGAGAGTGTAACAGTTTTGAAAATATAGTATACTGAAAGTACAACACATGAAGAATTTAGGGAAAAGAAAGTATGGTGAAACCATTTGGCTACCAAGCATAACCAAATTTTAGAACATATTAATAGCCTGCCAGTAGGCCATAAAATTTCTGTAAGACAAATTGCGAAAGATTTGAGTGTAAGTGAAGGGACCGCTTACCGTGCAATTAAAGATGCAGAAAATAAAGGGTATGTTAGTACAATTGAACGTGTCGGAACAATTCGAATTGAACAAAAGAAGAAAGAGAATATCGAAAAACTGACATATGCAGAAGTCGTTAACATTGTCGACGGTCAAGTACTTGGAGGCAGAGAAGGACTACATAAAACGTTAAATAAATTCGTAATCGGGGCAATGAAATTAGAAGCGATGATGCGCTATACAGAAGCTGGGAACTTACTTATTGTCGGTAACCGTACGAACGCACATCAATTAGCGTTAGAAACTGGAGCCGCTGTATTAATTACGGGCGGATTTGATACGGAAGATCATGTGAAGAAATTAGCAGATGAATTAAAACTGCCGATTATTTCAAGTAGTTACGATACCTTTACAGTTGCAACGTTAATTAACCGTGCGATTTACGATCAGCTTATTAAGAAAGAAATTGTACTCGTTGAAGATATTTTAACGCCAATTGAAGAAACATTATATTTAAAGCCAAATGATACAGTGCAGCAATGGCATGCCTATAATGAAGAGACGATGCACGGAAGGTATCCGATTGTTGATGAAAGTAACAAAGTGCTAGGAATCGTGACTTCAAAAGATATGATCGGTGTAGCGAAAGAAACACCAATTGATAAAGTAATGACAAAACACCCAATTACAGTGAACGGTAAAATGTCTGTCGCAGCTGCGGCACGTATGATGGTGTGGGAAGGTATTGAGTTACTTCCTGTTGTTGATGAAGGAAATAAACTACAAGGTATTATTAGCCGTCAAGATGTACTTCAGGCACTGCAAATGATTCAACGTCAGCCACAAGTTGGAGAAACCATTGATGATATTGTAACGAATCAATTTATGACGCCGAAAGAAGCGAAGAATGAGCATCTATATCAATTTTCGGTGACGCCGCAAATGACGAACTCAATCGGAACGTTATCGTACGGTGTATTTGCAACAATTGTGACAGAAGCGACAAATCGCGTCATTCGTGCGCAAAAGAAAAGCGATTTAATTGTTGAAAACTTAACGATTTATTTCGTAAAGCCGGTTCAAATTGATAATGTTGTATCTGTTCATCCGAAAGTATTAGAAATTGGGCGTAAATTTGGTAAGGTCGATGTAGAGGTGCATCATGAAGGTAATGTTGTTGGAAAGGCATTACTTATGGTGCAGTTAATCGATAAATAAAAGATGGAACAAATCGTTTTGATTTGTTCCATCTTTCTTTTTTTGTTGTTTTAAATTTGAAAGGCATGATTTTAGATGGGAGTTTTAGTGAAATATGTATGGAGTGGAAAAGTAACGTAAGAAAAGACAGAATAGTAATTCGATTTGGCTGTATATTGTGTTATGATTATATTGTAAGAAAATGGAATTCTGAAAGGTGGTATGCATTATGTCGTCAGCCGTACTCTTTTTTGGTAGTATCGCACTATTTTACTTTCTTGTAATGATACCGATCCAATATTTATATTTACAAGGTTTACATGAAAAAAAGGAAAAGACAGGATTATCTCAGCGAGAGCTATATGAAAAAATGTCTTTTGGAGAAGAACAACTACATTTTCATGTACAAGGTAACCCATTTAATATACCATCTGCGTTTGTTGCATATATGATTTTGAAAGTTAAGGGACGTAAAAAAGCATCACAATATTGATGCTTTTTTATGTTGCTTCATAGACTTCGGCTTCTTTAACTGCTAATGGCAAGAAATGTTTGTATTGGCGAAACCCGTTAAATACACTTGCACTACCAAATAGAACGAATAAAACACCAACGATAATACGAGCGGTTGAAAGTTCTAAAAAGAATTGGTTTATCCCGAAAAATAAAACGAATGAACCGAGTGCCATTGCGGATTTTCCTGAGAGCCAACCTTTCTCCATTGGGCGGTTTGTACGAAAGTATTTTGTTTTGTAAAAGAGGTACAACATAAATGAGACGATAATACAGAAGACTAATACTGGCATAATGAACACTCCCATCGCTTTGTGAAAAATAATAGAAAAGAAAAAGAAATATCTAAACTTTCTAACTTTTATTATAAAGCAATTGTTCGCATGTATGAAATACTTTCCGTTATAATGGAGGATAAAGTGAAGAAGTTGATTAAAAAGGAGATTATACATATGCATGAGCAAATTTTAGGAGCAATTAAAGAGTTTGATACAATTATTATTCATCGCCACGTGCGTCCGGACCCAGATGCGTTAGGTTCACAGGGTGGTCTTGGTACAATTCTACAAGAATCGTTTCCAGAGAAAAATATTTATACGGTTGGGTACAATGAACCGTCACTAGCATACTTACGAGTAATGGATGATATTGAAGATAGTGTATACGAAAATGCGCTTGTTATTGTTTGTGATACTGCGAATCAAGAACGGGTTGACGATCAACGCTATACAAAAGGGAAGATGTTAATTAAAATTGATCATCATCCAAATGAAGATCCATATGGAGATATTACGTGGGTAGACACGACAGCGAGTTCTACAAGTGAAATGATTTATGAGTTTTATAACTATGGAAAAGATAAAGGATTAAAAATAACAAAAGAAGCAGCTCGCCTTATTTTAGCAGGAATTGTTGGAGATACAGGTCGTTTCTTATTCCCAAATACGACAGCAAAAACACTTCGTTACGTAAGTGAGCTTGTTGATATGGGTGTGAAATTCACAGATTTATACAATGAAATGTATAAGACAAAAGAAAAAATTGCTCGTTTAAACGGTTATATTTTACAAAACTTTACGATGGTAGAAGAAGGAGCAGCTTACATTAAATTAACGAAAGAAGTATTAGAAGAGTTTGATGTACTTCCTTCTGAAGCATCTGGTGTTGTTGGAGCGCTTGGCAATATTGATGGATTAAAGGCGTGGGTTCTATTTTTAGAGGAAGATGACGTAATTCGTGTTCGTCTTCGTTCAAAAGGACCAGTTATAAACAAATTGGCAATGCAATATAACGGCGGAGGGCATCCGATGGCTTCTGGTGCCAAGGCATCTTCTTGGGAAGAAGCGGATCGTCTTTTTGCTGATTTACGTGAGATTTGTAAATAAAAGACTATATGTTAGAACGAAAAGAAGGAGCGGCGCTAAAGCCCTCCTTCTTTATTTTTCTTTCTCTATAGTAATGCTAATTTCAAGCACTGTATCAAAAGATATTGTATCGACTTTAAAACGGTATAGGCGATCGTAATGTTTGTATGTTTTATTTTCGATTACCTTTTTTAGTAGGTCTTTATTTTTTGCGATACTTTGAATGTTTTTCGTTAAAAGATGCTGGAGATCATTATGAATAGATGTAGTCATATTTTCGAGTGTAAGATTGTCTAAATCGTATTTTTCTCGATTGATAAGTTTTATTTTAATCTCTTGAATGGTTAAGAGCCGTTTATTTTCAGTGTTCAATTTTTCTTGATCTTCGAGAAGGACGTGGAGCTTTGCTTCTTGTTTTTCTATAATTTCTCTTTGTTCTGCTATTTTACTAGCTTGTTCTTGTTGAAAAACACCGTATATGTACAAAAAAATAAACCAGCTCAACACGCCTCCAACAGCAGCACCAGCTAATACTAAGTACCATCTTTTTGCTGTATTGGCACTTGGTACTCTCATACATGTTCCTGCGTTAGCCATTTAATAATAATGAGACCTGTTTGCATACCACCAGTTGCGAAAAAAATAAGGAGAATTTGTTTTACGATATCTTTCATATCTCCGCCAAAGAAACTTCTTTCAAAGCTATAAAAGGTATCGAATGTTCCGCCGATTGCTGCAACGAGTGCCCAAATTCTTAAATTTTGGGCGAATTGATTAATGTAAGTTAGAGCTGGTTTTCCGATAAGAAACGCACCAAATCCACCAATTAATGAACCGCCAAGTATAACCCCAAAGGCAATAAAATAACTAATAATAAGCAGAGAGAAAAAAGTATGTTCTCTTACATCCATCGTCATTCCCCTTTCTTCTTCATATATATGGACAAAGTATAAGAAGTATGTTTTGATTTCCGCTTTCCTCATCACCTATAATAAAAGTAGTCAAATAGGTAAAGAGAGGGTACAACAGTGAAGTTTGTGCATTTACAATGTCAAACCGTTTTTAGTTTATTAAAAAGTGCTTGTAAAATTGATGAGCTTGTAGTCAGGGCGAAAGAACTTGGTTTTTCATCGCTAGCTATTACGGATGAAAATGTTATGTATGGTGTTATTCCGTTTTATAAAGCATGTAAGAAACATGGTATACAGCCTGTTATTGGATTAACCGCTTCTATTTTTAGTGAAGAAGAAGAAAGGTCTTATCCGCTTGTATTACTTGCTGAGAATGAAATAGGCTACCAAAATTTATTAAAGATTTCTAGCAGTATTATGACAAAGTCCAAAGAAGGTATTCCTAAGAAGTGGCTTGCGCATTATGCGAAAGGATTAATTGCTATTTCGCCAGGTAAAGATGGCGAAATTGAGCAATTATTACTAGAAGACAATGAGAGTCAGGCTGAAGAAGTAGCTCGCACGTATCAAAATATGTTCGGCCATTTTTATATGAGTTTGCAGCATCATGCAATTCAAGATGAGTTGCTTTTACAAGAGAAACTACCTGAATTTATTAGTAGGGTTAATATTCCAGTCGTTGCAACAAATGATGTGCGCTATATCAATCAAAGTGACGCGCTTGTTCACGAATGTTTACTATCTGTTGAAAGTGGAACGAAAATGACTGATCCAGATAGGCCGAGGCTGAAAACAGATCAGTATTATTTAAAGTCATCGGATGAAATGGAAGCACTATTTTCCCATGCGCCGGAAGCAATCCAAAATACAATAAAAATTGCAGAGCGTTGCCAAGTAGAAATACCGTTCCATGTAAATCAACTTCCGAAGTTTCCTGTTCCGTCTAATGAAACGAGTGATATATACTTGCGTCGTGTTTGTGAAGAAGGTTTGCGGAAACGATATGGTGAACCGAAAGAAGTGCATATAAAGCGTTTGGATCATGAATTAAATGTTATTTCTCGTATGGGATTTAGTGATTATTTCCTCATCGTATGGGATTTTATGAAGTATGCACATGAAAATCATATTCTAACAGGACCAGGTCGTGGATCGGCAGCTGGTTCACTCGTTTCATACGTATTAGAAATTACAGATATTAATCCAATTGAATACGATCTATTATTTGAAAGGTTTTTAAATCCTGAACGTGTGACGCTTCCTGATATTGATATTGATTTTCCAGACGTAAGACGTGATGAGATGATTCGCTATGTGAAAGATAAATACGGTCAGCTCCGTGTTGCGCAAATTGTAACGTTTGGTACGCTTGCAGCAAAAGCGGCAATTAGAGACATTGCCCGCGTAATGGGGCTTCCGCCGCGAGATATTGATATATTTTCAAAACTTATCCCATCAAAGCTTGGTATAACGTTAAAAGATGCATATGAAGAATCACAATCACTTCGTGAGTTTATACAAGGGAATCTTTTGCATGAGCGTGTGTTTGAAATCGCAAAACGTGTAGAAGGTTTACCACGTCATACGTCTATTCATGCGGCTGGTGTTATTATGAGTCAAGAACCGCTAACAGGCAGTGTAGCAATTCAAGAAGGACATAACGATGTTTATGTTACGCAATATCCAGCCGATGCGCTAGAAGAACTTGGGTTGCTTAAGATGGACTTTTTAGGATTACGTAATTTAACGTTACTTGAAAATATTATAAAATTTATCGCGAACAAAACTGGGAAAGAAATCGATATAAGAAACTTACCTCTTCAAGATGAAAAGACATTCCAATTATTAGGGAGAGGAGATACAACAGGTGTATTCCAGCTTGAGTCAGGCGGTATGCGAAATGTACTTCGCGGGTTAAAACCGAATGAGTTTGAAGATATCGTAGCTGTTAACTCGTTATACAGACCAGGACCGATGGAACAGATACCGACTTTTATTGAATCGAAACATGGAAAAAGAAAAATCGAATATTTACATCCGGATTTAAAGCCAATTTTAGAAAGAACATACGGCGTCATTGTATACCAAGAACAAATTATGCAAATTGCATCGAAGTTAGCAGGGTTTTCGCTTGGAGAAGCAGATTTACTGCGCCGTGCAGTGAGTAAAAAAAATCGTGATATTTTAGATCAGGAACGTAAGCATTTCGTCCAGGGATGTTTGCGAAATGGATATGATGAGACGTCTGCTGAAAAAATTTATGATTTAATTGTAAGATTTGCGAATTACGGTTTTAACCGAAGTCACGCTGTAGCTTACAGTATGATCGGATATCAGCTTGCCTATTTGAAAGCGAACTATACGCTGGAATTTATGACGGCATTATTATCAAGCGCAATTGGAAATGAAGATAAAATTGTACAGTATATACGAGAAACGAAGCGGAAAGGTTTTCACGTTTTGCCGCCGTCTCTTCAGAGAAGTGGTTATAACTTCCAAATAGAAGGGAATGCGATACGTTACAGTTTACTTTCGATCCGAAATATTGGAATGGCTACAGTGACGGCATTATTAGAAGAACGAGAGAAAAAAATGTTCGAAGATTTATTTGAATTTTGTCTCCGTATGCCGTCAAAGTTCGTAACGGAGCGTAATTTAGAAGCTTTCGTCTGGTCGGGATGTTTTGATGATTTTGGTGTTTCGAGAACGAATTTATGGAAAAGTATTAAAGGGGCGTTAGAGTACGCGAATCTCGCACGTGATTTAGGAGATGCTGTTCCAAAATCAAAATATGTACAAGGAGAAGAGCTATCTTTTATTGAACAACTAAATAAAGAGAAAGAAGTACTTGGCTTTTATTTATCAAGTTATCCGACAGCGCAATATGTGAAGTTAGCAAAAGAATTAGAAATTCCATCTCTCGCTCAGGCGATGCGACACAAGAAAAAAGTACAAAGAGCTATTGTGTATATAACAAGTGTTAGAGTGATTCGTACGAAAAAGTTTCAAAAGATGGCATTTATTACATTCTGTGATCAAAATGATGAAATGGAAGCGGTCCTCTTCCCGGAAACGTATATACATTTCTCGGATAAGTTGCAAGAAGGAGCAATTGTTTTAGTTGACGGTACGATTGAGCTAAGAAATCATAAGCTGCAATGGATTGTAAATGGACTATATCCGCTAGAGGAAATGGATGTTTATGAAGAAAAGAAAGACGCATCTGTTTACGTGAAATTGCCATCTCAGTATGAGAAAAAGCTTTTAAATCGGGTTACGAAAATATTGTTCGACTATTCAGGTTTTGCGAAAGTACTAATTTATTATGAAAAGGAACATAAAATGGTACAATTATCTCGGAGTTTATCGATTCATCCAAGTGAAGAATGTTTAGGAGCACTTCGTGAAATTGTCGGGGAAGAAAATGTAGTTGTGAAAATATAATGGACAATTTCCCTACACTTCGATTATTATAGTAGTAGTGTTCGTGGTCAGACCACTTGGAGAAATTGATATCAGCAAGAATAATTTGAGGAGAGTGGATAGTTTGTCAACACTTCGTGAAGAAGCACTTCACATGCATAAAGTGCATCAAGGAAAATTAGAAACTGTATCAAAAGTAAAAGTAGAAAATGCAAAAGATTTAAGTCTTGCATATTCTCCAGGGGTTGCAGAACCTTGTAAAGAAATTTATGACGATAAAAGTAAGGTATATGAATATACGATGAAGGGAAATATGGTAGCAGTTGTGACAGATGGAACAGCTGTACTTGGTCTTGGTAACATTGGACCTGAAGCATCTCTTCCAGTAATGGAAGGTAAAGCTGTATTATTCAAGAGCTTTGCTGGTGTAGATGCATTCCCAATTGCCTTAAATACAAACGATGTAGATAAAATTGTTGAAACTGTAAAATTAATGGAGCCAACTTTTGGCGGCGTTAACTTAGAAGATATCGCAGCACCAAACTGCTTCATTATTGAAGAGCGTTTGAAAAAAGAAACAAATATTCCTATCTTCCATGATGATCAACACGGAACAGCTATTGTAACAGTAGCAGGTCTTGTAAATGCACTGAAATTAGTTGGAAAGAAAATGTCTGACATTAAAGTTGTCGCAAATGGCGCAGGTGCAGCAGGTATTGCAATTATTAAACTTTTATATCGCTATGGTGTACGCGACATTATTATGTGTGACCGTAAAGGGGCAATCTATGATGGTCGTCCTACAGGTATGAATCCGGTGAAGGATGAAGTTGCAAAATATACAAATAAGAATCGTATAGAAGGTTCTTTAGCTGATGTTGTACAAGGTGCAGACGTATTCATTGGTGTATCTGCAGAAGGTGCATTAACAGAAGAGATGGTTCGTACAATGAATGACGATGCGATTATTTTTGCAATGGCGAATCCAGTTCCAGAAATTATGCCAGAATTGGCAAAAGCAGCGGGCGCAGCTGTTGTTGGAACAGGTCGTTCTGACTTCCCGAACCAAGTAAATAATGTACTGGCGTTCCCTGGTATTTTCCGCGGTGCACTTGACGTACATGCGACACAAATTAACGAAGAAATGAAGATGGCAGCTGTACAGGCTATTGCTGAGCTTGTAGCAGAAGATGAGTTAAATGCAGACTATATCATTCCGGCACCATTTGACGCGCGTGTAGCGCCTCAAGTAGCGGCTTACGTTGCAAAAGCAGCAATGGAGACAGGAGTAGCTCGCCGTCAAGTAGATCCAAATGAGATCGCTGAAAAAACAAAACAATTAGCGCTGATTGGTAAAGAATAAGCGAGGAAATTCCATTGACATCATCAAATACAAAAGTATATCTCGAAATTGTAAAAAAAATCCGTTCCATTATGGAAGAGGATGGATTGGTGGCGGGGGATCGTTTGCCGTCTGAGCGTGAGTTAAGTTCACGCTTAAACGTAGGACGTTCCTCTGTAAGAGAAGCATTGCGTGCTTTAGAACTGGTAGGATTGATTGAAACGAGACGTGGTGAAGGGACGTTTATTCGAAACTTTTATGATAACGGTCTTGTACAATTAATTGCTCCGTTCTTATTGCAAGATGAGAAAACAATTCGTGATTTATTACAAACGAAACGATTACTCGAGAAAGATATGATTCGAATTGTATGTAATTTACCGAAAGAAACGTTTTCTAAAGTGCTAAGTAAATTACACCAAGTACTTGAAGGAAATGAAAACTCAATCCCAACGCTTCATCAAACGTTCTTTAAAACACTTATTGAACAAGTCGATAATTATTTACTATATCGCATTTGGATGATCGTAAATGATTACGTATCAACGCTTTCTTGTAAAGTTTCAAGAGATTCTATCGATATGTATAGAAAGCTTTACGCTACTTTGGAAGAAAAACAAGAAAATGATGCACTAAAAATTTACGATGAATTAGTAGAGAATATACAGTTTCACTCGTAATGTATAAAATTTGTCGAAATGACCATGACACGTTATGACAAACATTCTACCGCGTAGCGGTTAAAGTTAAACGTAAAGAGTGAGGTTATTAGACAGATTGAGAAGATAAGGCTAACATCAAACTTTGGTGTTAGCCCCATTTTCTTCTTACGCTAACCTTAGCTCTCAACGAAGGGGGTCAAATTGTGCTAAGAGATTTATTCGTGAAAAAGAAAAAGTACGCTGCAATACCTTCAGAACAAGTACGAAAAGATGTGCCAGATGGCGTTATGACAAAATGTCCGGAATGTAAAAAAATCATGTATACGAAAGAACTTCTAAAAAATTTAAAAGTATGTGTGAATTGTGGATATCATCATCCTATGAATGCATGGGAACGTCTTGATAGTATATTGGACGAAGGGTCATTCCGTGAGTATGACAAAGAAATGGTTTCATTAAATCCACTCGAGTTTCCAGGTTATGAAGAGAAACTAGAGAGCGATCGTAAGAAGACTGAATTGAACGAAGCGGTTGTAACTGGTGAAGGAACAATTGATGACATGCTTGTTGTTGTTGCAGTAATGGATTCTCGTTTTCGAATGGGGAGCATGGGCTCTGTAGTAGGAGAAAAAATCGCCCGTGCGGTTGAAAAGGCGTACGACTTACAAGTTCCATTTATTATCTTTACTGCTTCGGGTGGTGCCCGTATGCAAGAAGGTATATTAAGTTTAATGCAAATGGCAAAAACAAGCGTAGCTTTGAAAAAGCATAGTAATGCAGGAGGATTATTTATTTCTGTTATGACTCACCCAACGACGGGCGGGGTTTCAGCGAGTTTCGCTTCACTTGGTGATTATAATCTTGCAGAACCAGGTGCACTTATCGGATTTGCTGGTAGACGTGTAATTGAACAAACGGTGCGTGAGAAACTACCGGAAGATTTCCAAACGGCAGAATTCTTACTAGATCATGGTCAATTAGATGCGGTGGTGCATCGTGATGATATGAGAGAATCGCTTCGTAAGATTTTAGAAGTTCATCAAGGAGGGGAAGTGGCTGTATGGCAGAGCTAGAATTTGAAAAACCAGTTGTTGAGCTAAGAAATAAGATTCGTGAACTGAAAGACTATACGAAAAACAGCCAGATGGACTTCAGTGAGGAGATTCGTATTTTGGAAGAAAAGCTAGAAAATTTAGAGGAAGATATATACGGCAATCTAAAAGTATGGGACCGTGTTCAAATTGCTCGTCATGCAGAACGACCGACAACGCTCGATTATATTGAGCACTTATTTACTGATTTTTTCGAATGTCATGGAGATCGTCTATTTGGCGATGATGCAGCGATTGTCGGCGGCATTGCGAAATATAAAGGGATGCCTGTAACTGTAATTGGGCATCAGCGCGGAAAAGATACGAAAGAAAATATTCGCCGTAACTTTGGAATGCCTCATCCAGAAGGATATCGAAAAGCACTGCGTCTCATGAAACAAGCGGAAAAGTTTAATCGTCCTATTATTTGTTTCATCGATACGAAGGGAGCTTATCCTGGTAAAGCAGCTGAAGAACGTGGACAAAGTGAAGCTATTGCCCGCAACCTATTTGAGATGGCAGGTTTAACGGTACCAGTTATTTGTATCGTTATCGGTGAAGGCGGTAGTGGTGGTGCGCTAGGCCTTGGAGTAGGAGATTACATTCATATGCTAGAAAATTCCACTTATTCTGTTATTACACCAGAGGGTGCAGCGGCAATTCTTTGGAAAGATGCAGGAAAAGCAAAGGAAGCTGCAGAGGCAATGAAAATTACAGCAGCAGATTTGAAAGAATTAGGTGTAATTGATGAAATTATTCCAGAGACAAAAGGTGGAGCTCACCGTAATGTTTTGAAACAGTCAGAAAATATAGACTTAATAATTAGAAAAACTTTTGAACAATTAAACGGAATTTCGAAAGATGAATTAATCGAAAAACGTTATGAAAAATATATGAAAATTGGGCAAGTTTCGTTTTCAAACGCTTCCATTGGGATAAAATAAGAAAAGCGTGCGTTCCTCTTCGCGAATGCACGTTTTTATTATGAAAAGACACATCTTCTCCATTGTGTTTTTATATTTTTTCGTGTTATTTTATTATAAGGCAAATAATCTTTATGAGGTGAGTACAAATGAAACGTATTGGTGTATTAACAAGTGGTGGAGATTCACCTGGTATGAATGCTGCCATTCGTGCAGTTGTTCGTAAAGCGATTTTCCATGATATTGAAGTATATGGTATTTACCATGGATACGCTGGATTAATTTCTGGTCACATTGAAAAATTAGAACTTGGTTCTGTTGGCGATATTATCCACCGCGGTGGTACGAAATTATATACAGCAAGATGTCCTGAGTTTAAAGACCCAGAAGTACGACTAAAAGGTATCGAGCAATTAAAGAAACATGGTATCGAAGGACTTGTTGTTATTGGTGGAGATGGTTCTTACCAAGGCGCTAAAAAATTAACTGAACAAGGATTCCCATGTGTTGGTGTACCAGGTACAATCGACAATGATATCCCTGGAACAGACTTCACAATTGGTTTCGATACAGCTTTAAACACTGTTATTGATGCAATTGATAAAATCCGTGATACAGCTACATCTCATGAACGTACATATGTTATCGAAGTAATGGGACGTCATGCTGGAGATATCGCATTATGGGCTGGTTTAGCTGATGGTGCAGAAACAATCTTAATTCCAGAAGAAGAGTATGACATGGATGATGTAATCGCTCGTCTAAAACGTGGTAGCGAACGTGGTAAAAAACACAGTATTATCATTGTAGCTGAAGGTGTTGGAAGTGCAATTGACATCGGTAAGCACATTGAAGAAGCAACAAACTTTGATACTCGTGTAACTGTATTAGGTCACGTACAACGTGGTGGATCACCAAGTGCACAAGACCGTGTATTAGCAAGTCGTCTTGGTGCAAGAGCAGTTGAGTTGTTAATTGCTGGTAAAGGTGGACGTTGTGTAGGTATTCAAGATAATAAACTTGTTGATCATGACATTATCGAAGCGTTAGCTCAAAAGCATACAATCGATAAAGATATGTATCAATTATCTAAAGAATTATCCATCTAATCGGCGTAATGTCAGATATTTGGGAACGGTTTCATAATTTTCGGAGGTGCAATATGCGTAAAACTAAAATTGTATGTACTATAGGTCCTGCTAGTGAAAGTATTGAAAAATTAGAGCAATTAATCGAAGCAGGTATGAACGTTGCTCGTTTAAACTTCTCTCATGGTAGCCATGAAGAGCACGGAGCTCGTATTAAAAACATTCGTGAAGCTTCAAAGAAAACTGGTAAAACAGTTGGTATCTTACTTGATACAAAAGGTCCAGAAATCCGTACTCACGACTTCGTAGACGGACAAGCTGAGCTTGTAACAGGTGCAGAGGTAGTTCTTTCTACTGAGCAAGTATTAGGTACTGCAGAGAAGTTCTCTGTATCTTATGCTGGTCTTTATGACGATGTAGACCCAGGTTCTCGTATTCTAATCGATGACGGTCTTATCGAACTAGAAGTAATCGAAAAAGCTGATGGAAACATCCGTACAAAAGTTCTTAACAGCGGAACTGTAAAAAATAAAAAAGGTGTTAACGTACCAAACGTAAGCATTAAGCTTCCTGGTATCACTGAAAAAGACGTAAAAGATATCATCTTCGGTATCGAGCAAAAAGTTGATTTCATTGCAGCTTCATTCGTACGTAAAGCGTCTGACGTATTAGAAATCCGTGAATTATTAGAAGAGCATAACGCTCAATACATCCAAATCGTACCAAAAATCGAAAACCAAGAAGGTATCGACAACATCGATTCAATCTTAGAAGTTTCTGACGGTTTAATGGTAGCTCGTGGTGATATGGGTGTAGAAATTCCACCAGAAGAAGTACCGTTAGTACAAAAACGTCTAATTAAAAAATGTAACGTGTTAGGTAAACCGGTTATTACTGCAACACAAATGTTAGATTCTATGCAACGTAACCCACGTCCAACTCGTGCGGAAGCAAGTGACGTAGCTAACGCAATCTTCGATGGTACAGATGCAATCATGCTTTCAGGTGAAACAGCTGCTGGACAATATCCGGTAGAAGCAGTAACAATGATGGCTAACATTGCGGTACGTGTTGAAAAATCATTACAATATGAAGATATGTTCAAAAAACGTATTAAAGAGTTCACTCCAACAATTACAGATGCAATTAGCCAATCTGTTGCGCATACAGCACTTGCTCTTGATGTAGCTGCAATCGTAGCTCCAACAGAAAGTGGATATACTGCGAAAATGATCTCTAAATACCGTCCAAAATCTCCAATCGTAGCTGTAACATCTGACGAGCAAGTAGGACGTCGTCTTGCACTTGTTTGGGGTGTACAAGCATTTATGGCTGAGAAGCGCGCAGCTTCAACTGACGAAATGTTAGATACAGCAATTCAAACAGGTATGGATGCGGGTCTAATTGGACTTGGAGATACTGTAGTGATTACTGCGGGTGTTCCAGTTGCTGAAACTGGTACAACAAACTTAATGAAAATCCACGTTGTTGGTGAAGAAATTGCTAAAGGACAAGGAATTGGTCGTAAAGCTGCAAAAGGTAAAGTAGTTGTAGCAAAAACAGCTGCTGAAGCTGTAGCGAACGTAAACGAAGGTGATATCCTTGTTACAACAAGCACTGATAAAGATATGATTCCTGCAATCGAAAAAGCTGCGGCTTTAGTTGTAGAAGAAGGTGGCTTAACAAGCCATGCAGCTGTTGTAGGCGTATCAATCGGTATTCCTGTTATCGTTGGTGTAAACGGCGTAACAGCAACTTTAAAAAATGGCCAAGAAGTAACAGTTGATGCAGCACGCGGAATTGTTTATAATGGACATGCGGAAGTGCTATAAGTAATACGGAGAGAAGGATCGGAGTCCTTCTCTTTTTTTTACACAAAAACGAGATAGAATTAGCTTAAAGCGCCTAGAATTGCTTTTAAAAGCTGTTTGTTATGTGTTTTAATATGAAAGAGTATCTATATTTCATATGATGTATATAGGCGTTGTGAGGACGTTAAAAGTGAGTTGTGAGAGAGGTGTAGAACTATGAAGTGGTTACTATTCTTGTTTATTTTAATACCGGCGATTGAGATTACGGTCTTAATTGGATCAAGTCATGTAATAGGTTTATGGTCTACGTTCGCTATGATTGTATTTACAGGTGTTGTAGGTGTGTATTTGGCGAAAAGACAAGGGTTTAAAGTGCTTGGAGAGATTCAATCTAAGTTGAATAGAGGGGAAATGCCAGGTGAGGCGGTACTAGATGGTATTTTTGTATTTGTAGGAGGTATTCTCTTAGTGCTTCCTGGGTATGTGACCGATGTGCTAGGGTTTATCTGCGTGATCCCTATTACGAGAGCTTTATTGAAGCCGCTTGTTATGAAGTGGATGGAATGGAAATTTAGAAAGAACTCTACTATTATTATTCAGAAATAGCACTTAGATTGTAGAAATCTAAGTGCTATTTTTTTGTATTGTAAGAGGAGAGGAACTTTCTGATTGAAGCTTTGCTTTACCTCGCTATTTGTGGGGTGAAATTTCTATCTCAAAGCTGGGCTGCTCGTAAGCGTCTGATGTGGGGCGAATGATGAGTGGGGATGAACAAAACGTTCGCTTATTATATGTGCTATATAATTTTCGTTTGAACTCTTGTGTGTACTTCGATTAAACTTGTGATTTTTTAGTGCTATTAATTTAGATGAATAAGATGGAGGGAAACGCTGCTGAATTAAAGTTTTGCTTTCTTATATAAAGGAACGATTGGTGTAAAAAATTCATATAAAAAGGCGGAGATTGTTAGTTGAAGTCTTGTTTTATGCTATTTTGTATATTTATTCATTTACATAAAAAGTAATAAATG